>NZ_CAXGPO010000033.1:0-35500 GCF_964011655.1 uncultured Spongiibacter sp.
CAGTCTCTCTTTGCCAACAAGCCAGCTCAGTACACTGAGCGAGGCCGAGCCAGTATTAACAGCGTATCCAGCACTAAGCAGCGACATCCAGCTTCTGGCCGATATGTTTAGCCTGCTATTTGAACTGGACGCCGTCGGCCTGCGGCTCACCCCCCTGAGCGGCAAGATGTGCCCCAAGTTCCACACCGACAACGTGGCTTGTCGGCTGGTAACCAGCTACAGCGGCCCCGGCACCCAATGGCTGCCGCACCACTGCGTAGACCGCAGCAAATTGGGCGCGGGTAGCCGCGGCCTCAGCGATGCCGATAGCGGTTTGTATCCCGCGGCAAGCGACATCAATACCTTGCAAACACACCATGTGGCCCTGCTAAAAGGCGAAAACTGGGAGGGGAACGAGGGTGCTGGCCTGGTTCACCGCTCACCCGCCGTCGCGCCGGGCCAACAGCGATTACTGTTAACTCTCGACTTTTTATAAGCCTGAACATACAGGCAAAACCCAATACCAATAGGAGCGGACAATGAAAGTAGTTTTGGGGCACTGCGCCCTGATCGGCATTTCGGGGCTGGCGCTATCCAGTGCCGCTCATGCGTTGACCGGCCAGGTCAGCGATACCCAGGGTAAACCCGTCTACGGGGCAACCATTGAAGCAGTGGGTAGCAAACAAACCGCCAGCACGTCTGCCGATGGTCGCTTCAACCTCGATACCGGCGCGGAACTGCCTGAAGAGATTCACATCAGCGCGCCTGGCTTTAGCCACCAGACACTGCACCTGGATGCCGGCAGCGACAAGCTGAGCATCACCCTGCGTCGCTCACCCATTGAGCAGGTTGATGTTGTGGGTTTGCCACTGCACATCTCGGTAATGGAATCGGCTCAGCCGGTTACCGTTGTCAGCGGCGAAGAACTTCGCCGTAAGCAGGCATCCACCCTCGGCGAAACGCTGAAAAACGAAGTGGGTGTTCACTCCAGCTACTTCGGCCCGGTATCCAGCACCCCGATTATTCGCGGCCTGAACGGCCCACGGGTGTTGATCACCCAAAACAGCCTGGATGTCAGCGATGCATCCCGGGTTGGCCCGGACCACGTTGTTGCCACCGAGGCGATGACCGCCCAGCAAATTGAAATTCTGCGCGGCCCTGCCACCCTGTTTTACGGCTCTGGCGCCATTGGCGGTGTCGTCAACATCGTCGATGATCGCGTGCCCTCGTCCAGCGAGCCCACTGGCGCATTCTCGTTTGGTCACAATACGGTCGCCGACGAAAACGAAGCGTCTCTGGCCTTTACCGGCGGCAATGAGTTCTTCGCCTTTCATGTTGATGGCTTCTGGCGCGAAGGGAACGACTACGAGATTCCCGGCATCGCTGTTCTGGAAACCGAAGAAGAGCACGAGGAAGAAGGTCACGAGGAGCACCGCGAAGGTGTACTTGAAGACAGCGCCTCAGAGAGCGAGGGCTTCAATATTGGCGGTAGCTTACTGCTGGACAGCGGCTACGTGGGTGTTTCCTATGGTCGCCTTGAGCGCCTGAATGGCGTACCCGGCCACAGTCATGGCGAGCACGAAGACGAGCACCATGACGAAGAGCACCACGACGATGAAGGCGTGCTCTCCGACCTTACACAAGATCGCTGGCAGTTGATCAGCGAACTGTCGCTGGACAACGCACTACTGAGCGGTATTAACACTCGCCTTGGTTACACCGACTACGAGCACGCTGAAATTGAAGGCGGCGAAACCGGCACTGTGTTTAAAAATGAAACGCTGCAAGCCCGCATTGATTTATTGCTGCAGGAATTTTCCGGCTGGAAAGGCGCGCTGTCATTTGAAGCAAAAAGCACTGACTTCGAAGCGATTGGCGAGGAAGCCTTTACGCCACCGAGCCGCACCGAGAGCTTTGCCATTGCGGTGATGCAAGAAAAACATGTCGGCAATTTCCTCTGGCAACTGGGTGCACGCGCCGAGAAAGTCAGCATTGAAGCCGACCCCATTGAATGGGAGGAGCACCACCACGGCGAAGAGGCAATGGAAGAAGAAGAGCATGACCACGAGTTACTGCACTTCGACGACCTCGACTTCACGCCCTACAGTGTTTCCGCTGGCGTAGTGTGGGACTTCGCACCTGACTACAACGCCGGTATCTCGCTTACCCATGCCCAGCGCGCGCCGAGTGCTGCGGAGTTGTTTTCCTACGGCCCGCACATTGCCACCGGCAATTTTGAAGTCGGCGCCCTGCTGCGCTTACACGAAGGCGACGACCCGCACTTCCACTACCTAAACGATGTGGAAGAAGAAACCTCAAACAACATTGACCTAAGCCTTCGCAAACACACCGGCAATGTCGCCTGGGTGCTGAATGTGTTCTACAACGAAGTGGATAACTTTTACTACGAGCGCAATACCGGCCTAAGCAGCGAAGATATTGAAGGCCATGAGCATGACGAGCACGACGCCGGCGCAGAGGAAGAGCACGCGCACAGCGAGCTACCCCTTTACGTATTTGAACAGGCCGATGCCACGCTGTACGGCATGGAAGCTCAGCTGGCATGGCAACTCTCGTCGCCCTTTAAACTTAGCCTGTGGGCGGACCGCACCTGGGGTGAACTCGACGACGGCGGTGACCTGCCCCGCATTCCGCCCGCGCGACTCGGCAGCCAGTTGGCTTACAGCAGCAATGGCTGGGATGCAGAGATCAGCGCCACACGTTATCTGGAACAGGATCAAGTGGCTGAGCTGGAAACCGTTACCGGCGCCTACACCATGATCGATGCGGAGCTCGCCTATACCTTTGCGGTATACCCCGGCGACGTCACTGTCTACGTAAAGGGCAGCAACCTGACTGATGAAGAAGCGCGCGTGCACTCCTCCTTCCTGAAGGATCGCGCACCACTGCCAGGCCGCGGCTTTAGCCTCGGCGTTCGGGGTAGCTTCTAAGTGAGGCCGGCGGGCTCCCGGTTAGCAACACGCGTGGCGAGATACACCGCGTATCTCGCCATTGTGGTCTGCGCCCTAGCGGGTAGCCCGCTGCATGCACAGCATCACCGTGCCCACGTTCACGGCGTGGCGGAACTGCAACTACTACAAGATGGCGAAATGCTGAGCATTGAGCTGCGCTCGCCAGCGCTGAACATCCTGGGATTTGAACACCCGGTAGAGCACGCCGATTACTTGCAGGCCGCCGAGCAAGCGCGGGCAAAGCTGTCTGACAGCGGTTCACTTTTTCGCTTAGAAGGCGGGGCTTGCCAACTCGCAACGGTGTCGATCGACATCGCGGGCTCGTCAAACGACAGCGCCCATCAGCGTCACAACGATGTTGTCGCAAGCTATGTATATCAGTGCAAGCGCGCAGGGACATTGCAGTCGCTTTCTACCAGCATCCAACGCGTCTTTCCCAGCATACATTCGCTGAACGTTCAGTGGGTACTGAATCATCGTCAGGGAGCGGCCAACATAAACCACAACCAACAACACATTGTATTTAAGTAGCCCTACCTATGATGTGGCGAGGGAATACGAAATACCTCTACCCGTGATTTTGGAGACCATGTGAAGACACCCGCTGTCAGCTTGGATAAAACGGCCATTGGCCTTTCTTTATTTTGCGCCATACATTGCCTGTTATTACCTGTAGCACTGGTAATGGCACCAACGCTGGCTGCCTCCGGTTTTGCCAGCGAAGCTTTCCACCAATGGCTACTTATCGCCGTGTTGCCGACCAGTGTGGTGGCGCTTGGCCTTGGCTGCCGCCGGCATCACAATTTCAGCACCTTGCGCTGGGGTATTCCCGGCTTGTTGATTCTTTCTTTCACCGCGCTGTGGGGCCACGACCTACTGGGCGAAACCGGGGAAAAACTGGCATCGCTTCTGGGCGCGTCACTTATAGCTGTCGGGCACTGGATAAATCATCGACTCTGCCAGCAACCGAACTGCCACTGCGAGTAAGCTGATGGAGAACCGCTATTTTCGGTCTATTGAGAACTCTGCCAAAGGCACTGAGTTTCCGCTGGACACCTTATTGGCACAGCTATCGTTTAACCGCGATGGCTTGCTGCCGGTGATCGCCCAGGATCACGTCAGCCGCGAGGTGTTGATGATGGCCTGGATGAATCGCGAGGCGTTAGAACACACCCTGGCGAGCGGCAACGTCACTTACTGGTCGCGCTCACGCGCTCAGCTTTGGCGCAAGGGCGAAACCAGTGGCAATCACCAGCGCCTGGTCAAGCTGCGCATCGATTGCGACGGAGACACCCTGCTGTGCGACGTTGAGCAAGTCGGCCCCGCCTGTCATACCGGCCGATCCAACTGTTTTTATTTATCTGTTGATCGCCACAAAAATAGCGTCACCCTCGATGGTGAGTAGGACTTTCCCGCTGCAAAAACCACTCATCAGGCTAGCAACGTATGAACACGCAATCTTGCTGCAGCACTAGTAGCTGTTGCCCCAGCCAACCCAGCCGCCGCGCCCAGCCCAAGGTTGGCCGCAACGACCCCTGCCCCTGCGGCAATGGACGTAAATTCAAAAAATGCTGCGGTCGGTCTTTGTAGCGACGGCGCGACGATAACCCGCCATAAAGGTATGTAATGAGTTCCCGCAAAGAAAAACTGAGCGCCATCCCCACGAATGTCATTACTGGCTTTCTCGGCGTGGGCAAGTCCACCGCCATTCTTCATTTGCTTCAGCAAAAACCCGCCGATGAGCGCTGGGCGGTACTGGTCAATGAATTTGGTGAAATCGGTATCGACGGCAGTGTATTAGGCGGCCGCGAGTCGGAGGACTCCGGTGTATTCATCAGCGAAGTACCCGGCGGCTGTATGTGTTGTGCAGCGGGGCTGCCCATGCAGATCGCGATGAATCGACTGCTGTCCCGCTCTCGTCCCCATCGACTCATTATCGAGCCCACCGGCCTCGGCCACCCCAAAGAGGTGTTGGCGGTGTTGTCTGCCGACCACTATAAAGACCTGCTCGATCTTCGCGCCACCGTTACCCTGGTAGATGCGCGCAAAGTCAGTGATGAGCGCTACACCCAACACCCGACATTTTTGCAGCAATTGGCGATTGCCGATGTGATTGTTGCCAACAAGGCCGACCAATACCAGGCAGAGGACTTTCCTGCCCTGCTGAGCTTTCTTGAAGCAGACATCGGACTGGACGCGAAGTCGGTCTTTCAAGTGAGCCACGGGCAATTGGCGCTTGAGTGGTTGGCAGCGCCGGCCCGCGAACATCAGCTCCCTCATCACCATCACCACCATGAAGCCGAAGCGGCGGTTATCGATCCGGAAATACCCGAGGCGGGCTATCTCAGTATCGACAATCAGGGCGAGGGCTTTTTTAGTCGCGGCTGGATATTCAAGCCAGAGTGGACCTTCAACAGTCAGCAACTTTATGACCTGCTGCTGGGTATTAACGCGGAGCGCCTAAAAGGCGTGTTTATTACTGACCGAGGTATCACCGCCTACAATAAAGCCGACGGCGTGCTAACAGAGGTTCCGCTGGATGAATGTATGGACAGCCGCGTGGAGTGCATTAGCGCCGACCCAGCCATATTTGAGGGCATGGAAGCCGCGCTGTTGAACTGCGTTATTGAGCAGGCCCCGTCAACGCTTTACTCGGTATAGGGCGCCACCCTTTCGACCTTTATCGAGTAAGCGGAGGTCGCGGTGTCGTTTTCGGTGAGGCTGGTCGTCAGCACGCCGGAGATCCAATACGGATCGTAAAGCGACTCCAGGACAAAGCCCTTGTCGTATTCGGCGTAGATAATTTGATTCGGCGGGGGCGGCGGCACGTGAATACAGGCGCCAAAATACGGGACTAAGAAAAAGCGCGTTACGTGTTTTTCTGTGGCGCCAAATTCAAGTGGCACGATAAACCCGGGCACCCGCAGTGACTGGCCATCAAACTCCGGCCGGACCCTGGTCGAGCTGAGTGCGCGCTGATAGGCGCTATCATTCGCCTGCTTAACCGCTGAATACACTTGGCTGGCAATCCGGTCTTCCTCAGAGCCGTCTTCAATCTCGTTGAGGTACTCAGGCGGGTTCAGCAGTGCATCCAGATCGTCCGCTGGCATGAGATACGTCCACTCTATGGTGCGGTAGTCCTTCGCCAGGGCGGCGTTGGGCGCCAACAAACCAGGCAGCAGCACTACCGCCGCGAGCATCTTTATCAATGTGTTTATCAAAGTAACTCCGAAGCTCAGCCCGGCGGCGCAGTGCGCCGTAACCGCAGGCCGATGTGGCGAGATATCTCACAAAAGAAATGTTATATCATAGTTTGCCAAACGATCAGAACCGGAGTCAGGCCTTGCTCGTGACGATTGACGATCTGCGTTTTCACTACCGCGCCGATCACGCCGCCATTCTTAATATTCCTCACTGGCAGCTCGCCAGCGGTGAGCAGGTGTTCCTGCACGGCCCCTCCGGTACCGGCAAATCGACCCTGCTAAACCTGATCGCCGGGGTATTATTGCCGAGTCAGGGCCGCATCGAGATACTCGGTAACAACACCGCACAGCTTAGCGGCCGGCAACGCGATACGCTGCGCGCCAAACATATCGGTGTGGTCTTTCAACAGTTTAATCTCATTCCCTTTCTTAGCGCGGCAGACAATATCAAGCTTGCCGGGCATTTCGCCAGCAACAAAAACACCACCGCCCGCGCCAAAGCATTGCTGTCCGCACTCGGCTTAGTGGAGTCCGATCAGCACCGCGCCACGGGCCGCCTGAGTATTGGTCAGCAACAACGCATTGCCATAGCGCGGGCGCTGATCAATCAGCCCGAGCTATTAATTGTGGACGAGCCCACCTCGGCGCTGGATAAAAAAAATGCCGATAAGTTTATGGGGCTATTAATGGAGCAGTTGAGCGAGGGCAATACCGCGCTGATTTTTGTCAGTCACGACCCGCGTTTGGCCAAACCCTTCGATCGTGTGGAGTCGCTGCTCGATATCAACCGCGCCGAGGTTGCACTGTAATGCTAGTACGCCTCGCCATCGCCAGTTTGTGGAATCGCAAAGGGTCAGCCCTGCTCACTCTGTTGGCCATCGCCGTTAGCGTATTCGTATTGCTAGGGGTCGAGCTGGTACGCGGCCAAGCGAAAAACAGCTTTTACAATACGGTTTCCGGCATTGACCTTATCGTGGGTGCGCGCACCGGCGACATCAACCTTCTTCTTTACTCGGTGTTTCACCTTGGCAACGCCACCAATACTATTTCCTGGGAAAGCTATCGGCAGATCGCCGACAAGCCCGAAGTGGCCTGGACCATTCCCATCGCCCTGGGCGACTCGCACAAAGGCTACCGGGTCATGGGTACCAGCAGCGACTATTTTCAGCACTTTCGCTACGGCCACAAACAGCCGCTGGCTTTTGCAAAAGGCAGTGCCTTCGCCGACACCTTCGACCTGGTGTTAGGCAGCGACGTTGCCAAAACACTGGGCTACACGCTTGGCGACGAGGTTGTTCTGGCCCACGGCCTGGGTCGCACCAGTTTCAGCAAACACAGCGACAAGCCCTTTACCGTCGTGGGCATTCTCAACGCCACCGGCACCCCCGTCGACCAAACGCTGACCGTTAGCCTCGAGGGGATCGAAGCGATTCATCTGGGCTGGCAAAACGGTGTTCAATTGCCCCGCCATCTGAGTGCACATCAATCGCCGCAGCATGTTGACCTTACCCCCGAGAGCATCACCGCCTTTATGGTAGGGCTGCAATCTAGGATGGCCACCTTCTCGCTACAGCGACAAATTAACGGCTTCCAGGCGGAGCCACTGCTGGCCATTTTGCCCGGGGTAACACTCAGTCAGCTCTGGCAGTTAATGTCGGTGATGGAAAATACCCTGCGGCTGATTTCCGCACTGGTGTTTTTTGCTGCGCTACTTGGCCTGGCGGCGATGCTGCTTGCCAGCATTCGCGAGCGCCAGCAGGAAATTGCCGTTATGCGCGCTATTGGCGCGCCGCCGTGGTTTTTGCTGCTATTAATTGAAGGCGAGGCCACGCTGATTGCGCTGAGCGGTTTTGTTTTGGCGAGCGGCGCGTTGACGGCGACTACCGCGCTCGCCGCGCCGCTACTGGCAGAGAAATTCAGTTTGTTTATCGACTATGCGCTGCTGGCAAAACCCGCCGCGATCGTATTGGCGCTACTACTAGTAAGCACCGTCGTTATTGCGCTGATTCCCGGCATCAGTGCCTATCGCCGCGCCCTGCACCAGCAGCTGTGCCGCTAGGGTAGCTTACGCCGCAGACTATTACAGGATTCGCCCATGATCGACTATGAGCCCAGTCACCTCGAGCTACTCTTCTGGCAAACCCTGTCGCTCATTGCGGCGGCGTGCCTTTTTACACCCCTCATGAAAAAGCTAGGCCTGGGCACCATTCTCGGTTATCTGCTCGCAGGCATCGTGGTAAATCTCGCTTATGCTGGCAATTTTTCTGAGCACCCGGAAGAGCTGCTGCATTTTTCTGAGTTTGGTGTCGTACTCTTCCTATTCGTCATTGGTTTAGAGCTCAAGCCACAAACACTGTGGCAAATGCGCAGCGATATTTTTGGCCTCGGCCTCGCTCAAATGTTGGGATGCGGGGCACTATTGGCCACTGCTGCGGCACTGTTCGGCATCGCTCCCAGCGCTGCGCTCATAGTCGGGCTAGGGCTAGCGCTATCATCGACCGCCATCGTGATGACACAACTTGATGAGCGCCGCGAACGCAACACCCTCCACGGCCGCAAGTCTTTTAGTATTCTGCTTTTTCAAGACCTGGCCATTGTGCCTTTACTCCTATTGGCGACGCTTCTCGCGCCCACCGATGAATCTCTCAGCCTTGCCGACAGCGCGACAAATGTAGGAGTCGCGCTAGTGGCAATTATCCTGCTGATTTTGGCTGGCCGTTATTTACTGAGCCCAATGTTCAGCTTGCTATCCAAGTCGGGCGTTCCAGAAATTATGACCGCTACGGCGCTCGGCATTGTCATCGCTGCAGCCCTACTTATGGATGTAGCGGGTATGTCCTATGCGATGGGTAGCTTTATCGCCGGCGTCATGTTGGCGGAGTCCTCCTATCGCCACGAAATCGAGGCCGATATTGAGCCGTTTCGCGGTCTGTTTTTGGGTTTGTTTTTTATGGCAGTAGGGCTATCCCTGGATATTCAAACCATCCTGGATAACGCGCTAATTATTGTCGCCGCAGCGCCCTTGGCAATGACGCTAAAAGCGATAGCTCTTTATACGATAACGCGCTTGTTTGGTAACGAGCACAACACCTCAGTGCGAACGGCTCTGGGCTTGTCGCAACACGGTGAATTCGGCTTCGTGTTATTCGCTGCAGCCGCGGGGACAGGCCTGCTTGGCGCGGAACTAACATCGATTCTTATCAGTATTATTTCTGTATCAATGGCGCTGTCTGGACTGACAGATAAATTACTACCGCGAATGCTTCGCCACCAGAAAGGCAGTGACCCCGAAGAGGATTACTCCGATGCCGTTGGTAGTATCCTGGTTATCGGGTTTGGGCGCTTTGGTCAGATAGTGTCGCAACCGCTATTTGCCAACGGCCTTCAGGTCATTACTCTTGATAATGATACTCGCCGTATTGAAGACGCCCAACGCTTTGGTTTTCGAGTGCATTTCGGCGATGGCAGCCGCAGAGAAATTCTTCGGGCAGCGGGCATAGCGAACGTAAAAGCCGTTGTTGTCGCCACCGACGACCCTCAGTGCAATAGCCGCATAGTGGAACTAGTAAAAAAGGAGAACCCAGAGGCGCAGATCTATGTGCGCTCCTATGATCGTCTGCACTCCATCGAGTTGAACGCGTTGAAAGCTGACTTCAGTGTGCGCGAGTGCTTTGAGTCAGCACTGGCTCTTAGTCGACAAACGCTGATTGGTATGGGCACCGACGAAACCCTCGCCAACCGAATTATCACCGACATACGACACCTAGACTTGGATCGACTCCGACAGCAAGTGGAGGACGGCATTATGGCGGGAAGCGACAAGCTGCATATTAAACCGGTGCAGCCAGAGCCGCTGAAACTGGACTGAACGATACACCGGCAACGAATTTCGCTGACAGGTCGTTGGCAGTGGTGGCAACTAGCGTGAAGTTCGAGGGCCAGCAAATCAGAACGCTTTGATAGGTGGCCTTCGAAAACAGCTGATCTTTACAGCTGCGGAATGATCTTTGAGAACTTGCTGATCATCGGCATAACAATTTCGGGCTTGTTCCAGTTTTCCATGCCCACACCGATGTTCACGCGGCTGATGCCCATATCGCGATAGCGCTTGAGCAGGTCGACGCTAAGCTCGCCCATGGCCACCATGGTGATGTCTATTTGATCGGGGTCGCGACCGTTGTCACGCACGGCTTGGCGAAATTGGGCAATACCCTCACCGACATCGGGCATCACTACATCCACCGGCATCCAGCCATCGGCCCATTCGGCAGCGTGTTTAATGCCCAGCGGCCCCATCGCACCGAACAGAAACTTCGGACCGCCCGCCTGCACGGGCTTGGGCTCAAACCACACGGGATCGAAGTCGATCATGTCGCCGTGAAATTCCGGCGCAGGGTCGCGAAACAAGGCGCGTGTCGCTTGAACGGTTTCGCGCAAGCCGCTGTAGCGTTTTTTCCAGGGCAGTGAGGTGGCGTTGGTAAATTCCTCTTCATTCCAACCAACCCCGGTGCCAATAATCACACGGCCACCCGACAACCTATCCAGGGTGGCGATGGTTTTGGCCTGAGAGAGCAATTCGCGCTCCATAAGCAAGGCGATGCCAGTACCCAGCTTTAGCGTTGTAGTCGCTGAAGCGGCTTCCATTAAGGAAATATAGGGGTCCATCATTTCTTTATAGGGTTCGGGCAACTCACCCCCGGGCGGATAGGGTGTTTTCCGCGACATGGGAATATGACTGTGCTCGCCATACCAAAGTGAGTCAAAGCCGGCATCTTCCACAATGCGCGCCAGCTCCGCTGGGCGTTGGTCGTGCACGGTGTTCATTGAGGTAAAGCCTAGTTGCATCGCAATTCTCCATTATTATTTGGCGCAGCTATTATTGAGCTCAGCTAGTTAGCTCGGCTATGGGCGGCCATTCCTGATCTGCTTACGGCACTGTATTTTCGATGGTGAAGACCGTCAAACCTTTAACGTCCGCGCAGCGCCTAAATACGCTCGGGGCGCAGATTTTTAAACTGCCACCGCGGCGATGCACGCGCGCGTTTCACCCAGGCATAAAAAAGCCGCCCGTAGGCGGCGAAGGGTGATGGGTGGGAGATTAGTAGCGGTAAATCAGGTCGAGGCCGTAGCTGCGTGGCTCGCCCCACAATACCGAGCGGTCGGATTGCGGCTGATTGTCGATGGCAGTAATCGCGTACTCCTCGTCGGTGAGGTTTTTACCCCAAGCTGCAACACTGAGGTTGCCACCCGCAAAGGGCATGTCGCTCACACCGAAGCGCGCATTCCACACACCGTAGGCTTCCAGGCGCGTGTTTTTCACATTTTCTGCCCGCGAGCCGCCGTTGCGCTCATCCATGTAGTTGTAGCTCAGGTTCAACGAGGTACGGCCCCAGTCGGCATCGGCCAGCGTCCAATCCGCCGCTGCGGTATAGGACTGCTCCGGCGCGGCAAAGAACACAAATTCGTCGCTGACATCCTTGCCAGACACGTCTTCAGCTTTAGTCACCTCGGCATCCAGGTAGGCGTAGTTGAGCATCAGCAGCAGATTGCGCGTTGCCATGAAGGTAATATCAGCCTCAAAGCCCTGCATTTCCGCTTCACCCGCGTTGGTGATTTTGGTGTCCGCCACGGTGCCCGCCAGAATAAAGTTCAGCTGCATATCGCTGTACACACTGCGGAAGATGTCGGCGTTGATCCGCAGGCGGCGATCCATCAGCTCGCTCTTAATACCCAGCTCCATGGAGCGCACTTTTTCTTCATCAAAGCCTTCAGCAAAACCAAAGCCGTAATCCACGCCATCACTGGCCGGCCCCTGGTTACCGTCGCGCTGTGGGTCACGAGTGTTAAAGCCGCCGCTCTTATAGGCCTCGTTGATTTTGCCGTAGATATTCACGGTGTCGCTCAGGTCATACTCGGCCACAAAGCTGAAGGAGTTATCAGTGAAATCCTTCTCCGCTTTTACGTTGTCGAACTGACGAGATGGGTCGGTTTGGTCAATAGTGCCCCAGGGCAAATCCATTACCAGGCCGTATAGCTCGACAATATTCAGGTCGGTCTGGTTCTTAACGGCCGCGCGCTTGTCACGGGAGTGGCGCGCACCGAAGGTCAGGTGCAAGCGATCTTCCATGATGGCCGGTGTCCAGGTGGCCTGGCCAAACAACGCCAGCGCTTCGTTGTCGATCTTGTAATGCTGCGACAGCAAGTTAACCGCATGCGTACGGAAAGGCACACCGGGCACACGCGCATCAGCGCTGAGCTGGTGGTGAAGAGGTGAGTTATCCTCAATGGCCGACTCGCTAAAGTAATAAGCGCCGGTCAAAAACTCTACACGGCCATCGGCCGCATCGCCGCTAAATTGCAGCTCGTGGGAGCGCTGGCGCTGGGTAACCAGCGGTTTTACCAGATCAGTTGGGCCACCGTTTACTTTATCGGTTGCCTGGCCATCGTAGCCGTGGCTGTCCAAACGGAATTCCGTAGAACCCGCACCGCCACCCAAGTCAGCGTAGGAGGAGTCACTCAGCTCGCGGTAGGCCCCGATATACTTAAACTCGCCAGCGTCAAAGTTCGCCGTCAGCGTAATGGCATGGCCGGTAATTTCAGTATTGGATTCTTCCAGCGGCATACCGGTTGCCAGCGAGTCCAACCGTTTCTTACTGAATACGCTTTGCTCAGCGGCGTGTTCTTTAATCGGCTCGGCCTGCCCCTTATTACCCAGAGGCGGTGTCACCGACTGATACATGGAGTTGTAGTAATCCAGCTCGGAGTGGTCGTAGGCGTAGTCCAGAGTCAGACTGTCGTTGATATCCCAGCGCACATCCATGCGGTAGCCTTGGACTTCGCGATCGCCAAAATCGCCACCCGGCCCGGTGTTTTCCACAAAGCCATCTTGCTCGGTATGCAGGAAGGCCAGCTTCGCTGCTAGGGTATCGGTGATCGGAATATTGGCAGAGGTTTTCGAGGTAAGCAGGTAGCGGTCGCCCACTGTGAATTTTTGCTCGAATTCGAAGGCTTCAGTATTTGGTCGCTTGCTAACCAGATTGATGGCGCCACCGGTCGTGTTTCGGCCATAGAGTGTGCCCTGTGGGCCACGCAAAATCTCGATGCGCTCCAGGTCGGCAACGTCCAACGCGGTGCCTGTAGAACGGGCGATGTACACACCGTCCATGTAGATGCCCACCGGCGGGTCTTGGGTGATTTGCGCGTCGGAAATACCAATACCACGGATGAAAATACGCAGGGTCGCATTGTTAATGGGGAAGGGTTCAATACTCATGCTCGGCACATTGGCACCGATATCAGCAAGGCTGTTGATGCCCTTATTTTCCAGTGCTTGTTGGCCAAACGCAGTCAGCGAAATGGGCGCGTCTTGCAGTGACTCCGCTTTTTTCTGCGCGGTGACAACAACCTCTTCCAATGCGTAACGCTGGGTGTCGCCGGGTTGTGCCATGGCCATTGGCGCAGCCAGCAATGCCACTAGCGACAGCCACCCCTTATCATTTTCGTTAGATTTCACTTTCACTCTCCCTGCCAGTATTTTGTCAGTGGGTTGTTAAACTTCTAATTTTTATGGATTTTTGCTTTTTCAGCGGCGCACAAGTTAATAATCCGTAACCCCTAATGGGATACGTAGTTACCGCAGCGATAATAAAAATGCTGAGTAATAGCAGGCGCTAAAAATCGTGAACTAGTGCGAAATGGTTGGCTTTTATCACGAAAAATCGGGTTACTAACCTGTAACCGAGTCGCACTCCGCAATAAGAAAACACTTCAGTTAAGGCGAATTCATTAAAAAATATTTTTGCTCAGCTTCGACTGGTTCAACTATTCAACTCTCATTTACCCCTCCCTGAACCAAAACCTAATGCCAAAAGCTGGCAGGCTATATTTCCAAAACTATATATATGGAAATTCATATATATTGCTGATAGCATATTAATCACGTCATTTCTCAGCTTGAGATCACCATGAAAGTACTCTTTCTGTGCACGGGCAATTCCGTGCGCTCGCAAATGGCCGAAGCGGTGCTTCGCCACCAGGCAGTCGAAGGCATAGAGGTCTTTAGTGCTGGCACTGCGCCGCAGGCCATCGACCCGAGAACCCTATCCGCCCTCGCCGACGCCGGGGTGTCCACGGCTGGGCTGTCGTCAAAGCCAGTGGAGAACTTCGCCGATCAGCATTTTGACTATGTCATTACGCTCTGCGACAAGGCGCACAATGCCTGTCAGCAGTGGCCAGGTGCTGGTGTTGTCATGGCGTGGGATTTTCCAGACCCGAAAGCCAGCGACCAACCCCAGGCCTTCGCTCACACCCTGCAGGAGATCAGCGAACGCATTCGGCTGTTTTTATTGGTGAATAGCAAAACGGTTAGCACACCGCCGCTCAGCCCTGTGGACTTTTTTAAGGCCTTGGCGGATGACACCCGATTGCTGTCAATGCTGTTAATTACCGAGCGCGGCGAGCTCTGCGTGTGCGACCTGATGGAAGCACTTAACGAGTCGCAACCCAAGATCTCCCGCCATCTCGCACAGCTGCGAAAGCGCGGCATTCTTCAGGACCGTCGGCAGGGGCAGTGGGTGTACTACCAACTTCACCCGGCGCTACCTGAGTGGGCTCACGACATACTCAAGGTCACCCTTAGCAACAATGCCAACTACCTAAAAAGCCGCCTGGAAGAGCTGTCTTCCCAGTGCTAATTGTCACGAGGCTACTATGAAGATTTTATATATCTGCACCCACAACCGCTGTCGCAGCATCCTCTCCGAGGCGATCACTCGCCACCTTGCCAGCGACCTTATCGAGGCGCGCAGTGCCGGCAGCCAGCCCGCTGGTGAAGTGCACCCCACCTCACTAAAAGCCCTGCGCGCCGCCGGCATTGATACCAGCGGCCTACAAAGCCAGTCCTGGAACGAGCTGGAGAGCTTTACCCCCGACCTGGTGGTTACCGTTTGCGATTCGGCCGCTGGCGAGTCCTGCCCGTTGTGGTTCGGCAAGGCACTGAAAGTGCACTGGGGCCTGGAAGACCCGTCGAAACTGACCGGCACAGAGGAAGAGATCGACGCGGCATTCCGCGCCAGCATCGCGCTGATCAGTGAGCGTGTCGCGGCGTTAAAAACCATTGCCACCCTCGACAAATCTGAATGGGCTGCCGCGCTGGCAGACCTGGGAGCAAAGTAATGAGTCTTGATGATATGTCTCTGCCCAATGTGGATGACAGCCAGTTCGCCAGCCCGAGCACAGCGCAATTTAACGCGAACTATTCCGGCCACAAACCGCGCTTTCTTCTGCTGTATGGCTCACTGCGCGAGCGCTCCTTTAGCCGCTTAGTGGTCGAAGAATGCGCGCGACTGCTTAGCCATATGGGCGGCGAAGTGCGTATCTTCAACCCCGAGGGCCTGCCACTGCCTGACGGCGCCGACGAGAATCATCCCAAGGTAAAAGAATTGCGTGAACTGGCCATCTGGTCAGAGGGCCAGGTGTGGTGCTCTCCCGAACGCCACGGCGCGATGACCGGCATTATGAAGGCGCAGATCGACTGGATTCCCCTGTCGCAGGGCGCAGTGCGCCCCACCCAAGGTAAAACCCTGGCGGTGATGCAGGTGGAAGGTGGCTCTCAGTCTTTTAATGTGGTGAATCAACTGCGGGTGCTGGGCCGCTGGATGCGGATGATCACCATCCCCAACCAGTCGTCGGTGGCCAAGGCCTTTCTTGAGTTCGACGACAATAACCGCATGAAGCCCTCCAGCTATTACAACCGCATTGTGGATGTCATGGAGGAACTGATGAAGTTCACCCTGCTCACCCGCGATAACAGCGACTACCTGGTCGACCGCTATTCCGAGCGCGTGGAAAGCGCCGAAAAATTAATGGAACGCGTTAACCAACGCTCTATTTAAGGCGCAATTAAGCTGTAATAAAGAGAGACAAACCATGGGACTTTTTGAGCGCTATCTTTCGCTTTGGGTTGGGCTGTGTATCGCCGCCGGTGTTGTACTGGGCAATACCATCCCCGGGGTATTTGCACAGGTTGCCGCCCTGGAGCTTGCCCACGTTAACGTGGTGGTGGCGGTGCTGATCTGGCTGATGATCTATCCGATGATGATTCAGATCGACTTCGCCTCGCTAAAAGATGTGGGTAAAAAACCCAAGGGGCTGCTGCTAACACTCACCATTAACTGGCTTATCAAGCCCTTTACCATGGCCATGCTGGGCTGGCTGTTCTTCAAGGTGATATTCGCCGACTGGGTAGACCCACAATCTGCTGGCGAGTATATCGCCGGGATGATTTTACTCGGCGTTGCGCCCTGCACCGCGATGGTATTTGTCTGGAGCCAGCTCACAAAAGGGGATGCCAACTACACTCTGGTGCAGGTGTCGATCAACGACATTATTATGATCTTCGCTTTCGCGCCGATTACTGCGTTTTTACTTGGCATTAGCGATATTCAAGTGCCCTGGGAAACGCTGCTGCTTTCGGTGGTGCTGTATGTGGTACTGCCGCTGATTGCCGGCGCCATTACCCGTCACCGCCTGGACAGCGCTAACGACCACAGCCGCCTGAATAACTTTGTTGCCACACTGAAACCCTGGTCAATTATCGGCTTGCTGGCAACCGTGGTGCTGCTGTTTGGTTTTCAGGCAGAAACCATTATCGCCAAACCTATGGTGATCGCGTTAATCGCTGTTCCCCTGCTCATACAAACCTACGGCATCTTTGCCATCGCCTACTTTGCCGCCAAGCAATTAAAGTTGCCGCACAATGTCGCCGCCCCCGCCTGCATGATTGGCACCTCCAACTTTTTCGAGTTGGCAGTGGCCGTGGCGATCTCGCTGTTTGGCCTGCATTCCGGTGCCGCCCTTGCCACAGTGGTTGGGGTGTTAGTAGAAGTGCCAGTAATGCTGTCGCTAGTGTGGTTTGCGAATCGCACCCGCCACTGGTTTGCGCACTAAGACGACGCGCCTAGCTTGCTGAAAAAGCGTGTTGGGGAAACTGAACGGAGAGAAGTAAGCGTGGAATTCACCGGCGGCTATTGCAGCCGCCGGTGTTGAAAGGCTTATACGCGCTCGAAGATAACCGCGATACCCTGACCACCACCAATACACATGGTGACCAGCGCATATTTACCGCCAGTGCGCTGCAGTTCGTAGATCGCCTTAGTAGCGATGAACGCGCCAGAACAACCTACTGGGTGACCCAGTGCAATGGCACCACCGTTGGGGTTGGTTTTGCTCAAATCCAGATCCAGACCTTTCGCCACTGCCAGGGCTTGTGATGCAAAGGCTTCGTTGGATTCGATCACGTCCATATCTGCAATCGACAAACCAGCCTTGGCCAGCGCTTTAGTCGATGCCGGAATCGGACCTTCACCCATAATATGGTTGGGCACACCCGCTACCGCGTAAGACACCATACGCGCGATGGGCTTCTGACCCGCTTTCTCAGCAGCCTGTGCAGAGGCCAGTACCATAAAGGCAGCGCCGTCATTCAGACCAGAGGCATTACCAGCGGTTACGGTGCCATCCTTTTTAAAGGCGGGGCGCAGTTTCGCCAGCGTGTCGACGGTGGTGCCGGGCTTCACGTGCTCGTCGGTATCGAATACCACTTCACCCTTGCGGGTTTTCAGCGTCACCGGCGCGATTTGCTCTTTGAAGTAACCCGCTTCAATGGCAGCGGCAGCGCGGCGGTGAGACTCGGCGGCAAAGGCGTCTTGCTCTTCGCGGCTGATCTCCCATTTGTCTGCCAGGTTTTCAGCGGTAATACCCATGTGGCCCACGCCGAAGGGGTCGGTCAACGCCGAGGTCATCGCGTCGAGCATTTCCACATTGCCCATGCGCGCACCGTTGCGCATGGTGGGTGACAAGTAAGCGCTGCGCGACATGACTTCCACACCACCGCCAATACCGTAGTCGCAATCGCCCAACATAATGTTTTGAGCAGTGGTGACAATGGCTTGCAGGCCCGAGCTACACAGGCGGTTTACACCCATCGCCACGGAATCCATCGGCAGGCCAGCCTGAATTGACGCCACACGCGCCACGTAGGCATAGCGAGAGTCAGTGGGAATACAGTTACCCACTGTCACGTAGTTAATGTTTTGAGGATCAACAGAAGAGCGATCAATGGCCGCCTTCATAATCTGGCCACCCAACTCATGGGGCTCGATACCGCTCAGGCCGCCACCGTAAGTCCCAATGCCCGAACGGGCCGCGCTCAATACAACAACATCTTGGGTCATGAAATTCTCTCCTGTTTAGTCAACGGTAGCGTACAGGCCCCACCAGCACTGCGCCAGGGCGTCGCAAGGTAGGCGCTACTATAACGAGTACCGACATCAATACAATAAACAGAGGAAATCCCTACCATTTATTGTATTTATCTAGCTGTGATAAATACGGCCTACCAGCGCCAAGGCCGCTCAGAAAAACAACAACTTAGGCAATGAGCCAAATGCTATTTATCCACACTTTTTTGTAAGGGCAGAAAAAGGGCATCCACCGCTTTTGAATAAAACGCCCTGAATAGTATTAGGGTAAAGAGTAAAAATCCCACCTCTGGCTTACCCACACTGAAAAAGTAAGCGCAGAGCAACGCCAGAACCAGTGATAGCGCCACCGTAAAAAACCTCCCCACTTCCACCCCGGCCTGACAGCGTGGACAGCGATGTAAGACGCCCACTTTAAAGTCTTGCGGGGCGATGCACGTCTCTTTGCAATGTGGGCATCTTCTTTTCATAGCGGCCTGTAAAACACCTAGTGAATATAAAAAAGCGGTGTGGCTCCAACCAACAGCGCGGCCGGGTCGCCGCGCCATGAGCTCCGCTAAGGGCGCTTACTCCACCGTTACCGACTTGGCGAGGTTTCTCGGCTGATCGACATCGGTGCCTTTTAAAATCGCCACGTGGTAGCTCAGCAGTTGCAGGGGGATGGTGTACAAAATCGGTGCGACGATATCGCTGACATGAGGCAGCTCAATAATCTGCAAGCCGGGCTCGGGGCTAAAGCCAGCGGCTTTGTCGGCGAATACGAAGAGCTGTCCGCCGCGCGCCTGCACTTCTTGAAGATTGGATTTCAGCTTTTCCAGCAGCTCGTCATTGGGGGCCACAGCGATAACCGGCATGTCGCTGTCCACCAGCGCCAGCGGACCGTGTTTAAGCTCGCCAGCGGGATAACTTTCGGCGTGGATGTAGGAAATTTCCTTCAGCTTAAGCGCACCTTCCATCGCCACCGGCCACTGCGCACCGCGCCCCAGGAATAAGGCGTGGTGCTTGTCGGCAAAGGCTTCTGACATTTGCTGGATCGCTGCATCCAGGGTCAGGGTTTCGTCCAGTCGAGCGGGCAGTTGGTGCAAGGCGGCAACAATGCTTTGCTCTTCCTCTTCGGTGAGGTCGTGGTGGCGACCCAGCGCCACAGTAAGCAGCAACAGTGCCACCAGCTGGGTGGTGAAGGCCTTGGTCGATGCCACACCGATTTCCGGACCGGCCTCGGTCATTAAATAGAGATCGGACTCGCGCACCAGCGAGCTGAGCGCCACATTACAGATGGTGAGGCTGGCGCTGTAACCAAGGGTTTTGGCCAGCCGCAGGGCGGCCAGCGTATCGGCCGTTTCACCGGACTGGCTGATGGTGACGAACAGGGTGTTTTCCTGCACTTTGAATTTGCGGTAGCGAAACTCGCTGGCAACTTCGACCCGGCAGGGCACACCGGCGATGCCTTCGATCCAATACTTGGCGACCATGCCTGCGTGATAGCTGGTACCACAGGCCACAATCTGCACCGAGGACACCGACTGTAAAATGTCGTTCGCGCGCGGCCCCATTGCCTCGGCCAGCACTTTTTTGCTGCCCAGTCGCCCAGCCAGTGAGCGCTGAATAACCGTGGGCTGCTCGTAGATTTCCTTGAGCATATAGTGGCGATAATGGCCCTTGTCGGCGGATTCCGCGGCGGCATCGATCTGGCTGACGTCGCGGGTAACGGGCTCCAGCTCGGCATTCCAAATGCGGTAGTGACCAGCGGTCACTTCGGCAATATCGCCCTCTTCCAGATACACAAAGCGATCGGTCACCTGGCGCAGCGCCAGTTGGTCAGAGGCGATAAAGTTCTCGCCAATACCCATACCAATCACCAGCGGGCTGCCCTTGCGCGCACACACCAGTTTGTCGGGTTGGTCGGCGTGGATAACCGCCAGACCATAGGCACCCTCCAACTCTGTTACCGCCAGCTTGACCGCGCCGAGCAGGTCGCGCTGCTGTTGGTAATAGTGGTGGACCAAATGAACGATGGTTTCCGTGTCGGTGGCCGATAAAAAGGTATAGCCCAGCGCTTTGAGTTTGCTGCGCAGCGCTTCGTGGTTTTCGATAATGCCGTTGTGTACCAGCGACAGCTTGCCGGAATTGTGGGGGTGGGCATTGGCTTCCGAGGGTTCACCGTGGGTGGCCCAGCGGGTGTGAGCAATGCCAGTGTGGCCCGGCAGCGGCTGCTCGCCCAGCGCCTGTGCCAGCGCCTCGACTTTACCCACACGCTTGCGGCAGTCGTTGTCGCCATTGGCTGAAATAACCGCCATACCGGCTGAGTCGTAACCCCGGTATTCCAGGCGACGCAAGCCCTCTAGCAGAATTCCAGCAACTTCTCGTTGGGCAACAGCACCGACGATTCCACACATATTTGAGCCCTAATAAATAGTAGCGATCAGGATGTTTTAACGGGCCGCTTCCAGCCCTTGATATTGCGTTGGCGGCCACGGGCAACGCCCAGTTCGCCGTCGGCGACATTTCCGGTGATGGTTGAGCCCGCCGCCACCGTCGCGCCCTCGCCCACCGACACCGGCGCGACCAGCGCGGTATTGGAGCCAACAAAGGCGCCATCGCCAATCTCGGTGCGCGACTTGTTCACTCCATCATAGTTGCAGGTAATGGTTCCCGCACCAATATTTACGCCCGCGCCAAGGCTGGCATCGCCAACATAGCTAAGGTGATTGATTTTGCTGCCCTCGCCCACCTGCGCGTTTTTGGTTTCCACAAAATTGCCAATGCGCGCTGCATCGGCCAGCACAGTGCCAGGGCGCAAACGCGCAAAGGGGCCAATGGTGCACTGCTGACCGACCACCGCATCTTCTAACACCGAGTTGGCCTTGATGACCGTACCCGCCGCCACGCGACTGTTGCTGATCACACAGTTTGGGCCGATCTCGACGCCATCACCCAGCGTGACCTCGCCCTCAAATACGCAGTTCACATCAATGCTGACATCCTGACCAATGGTCAGCGTGCCGCGCACATCAATACGCTGGGCGTCGGCCAGAGTCGCGCCATCGGTCATTAACTGCTCGGCGATCAAACGCTGGTACTGGCGCTCCAGCGCATTGAGTTGCAGGCGATTGTTCACGCCCTCCACTTCCCACAGCGCCTCGGGCTGAGCCACGTCAACGGCAACTCCCGCCGCCACCGCCATGGCAATAATATCTGTTAGGTAGTACTCGCCTTGCGCATTGTCGGCCGACAGCGCGGGCAGCCACTCCCGCAAGTACCTGGCTGAAAGAGCCATCATGCCGGTGTTCACTTCCCGAACGGCCAATTGCTCGGGGCTGGCATCTTTTTGCTCAACAATGGCCTGCACCGCACCGTCGGTATTGCGAATAATGCGGCCATAACCAGTGGGGTCGTCCAGCGTGGCGGTGAGCAACACCAACGTGTCGCGGCAGCGGGCAACCATGGCCTGCAAGGTTTCGGGGCGCACCAGCGGCACGTCGCCGTAGGTAATCAGCACCGTGGCATCCTCGGCTACCTCGGCCAAGCCCTGAGCCACCGCGTGACCCGTGCCCTTCTGCTCCGCCTGCAAGGCCCACTGTAAGTTGGGGTGCGAAACCCCGGCCTTCACCTGCTCGGCGCCGTGTCCCACCACCACATGAATAGCGGCCGGATCAGTTTGCGCAGCCGCATCAATGGCGTGCTGCAACATCGGCTTACCCGCCAATGGGTGCAACACTTTGGGTAAGGCCGAACGCATACGAGTACCCTGACCCGCTGCAAGGATAATGACTTCTAAAGACACCGATGATCCCTTCAATACCGTGGCGACAGGAGAATGGTAACGAATGCCGCCCACCGCGACCAGCGCGGTGAACGTAAGTACTTGCTATAAATGGAAAAGCTCAGTGAAGCAACACGCAGCGACTACACAAATCGGCCACCCACCAGCTGACGGTCATGGCAGCGCGACAAGCAAACCAGTGACGTGATGGCACCGACCAACGCCAGTGCCATATCCGATTGGGTGTCCCACTCATAGCCTTGAGTGCCAAGGAAGGCTTCCGCGCCTTCACCGCTTAGCTCGGCCACCCACCATTCGATAAGTTCGTAGAAGGCGCTAAACGCGAGGCAGATAGCCACCACAAACAGTGCCAACCAGCGGCTGCCGTTCACCGCCTTTTTGCGAATAAGAATTTCCCGCGCCAAGACAGCGGGCACAAAACCCTGAAAGAAGTGGCCAATTTTGTCGTAGTTATTGCGCTCGCTGCCAAACCAACCATCAAAGCCGGGCACTTCGGCATAGGTGTAGTGGCCGCCGACCATCAGTACCACGCAATGCAATAAAATCAGGGTATAGAGCAGCGGCGTGAGCGGAAACTGCCGGTACGTTGCCGCCATAACAACGAAACCAATAACCGCGGGCGCGACTTCCAACAGCCAGGTAAAGGGGTCGTGGGGCCCAATACCCGACCACAGCAACACCGCCGTAAACACCACAATCCAGATAGCTTTAATGGCCTTGCTCCTCACATTTACGGGGTGCGTTAGTTACGTCAACGCTTCAGCGCGGCGAACCAGGCCGCGAGTCATACCCTGAAAGCCGCGCGCCAAGTGCTTGCCCAATAGCAGGCGCACCAGCGGCGACAAGGCGCCGCGCAGGATAAACACCGATTCATAGCGGCAGCTGTCGTCGTCCAACGCTGTTAGGCGGTGCTGGCGCGAACTGGCCAGCAAACCCAGCGGCAATTGAATGCCGTACTCCAGGTATTCGGCCGCCGTGTTTGCACGGATGGTTTCGGTTTGCGAAATACAGCGCGAGGGCAGCAGTTGTACCTGCATAACAATAGGCTCGCCCACAACAAAGCTGGATTCGCAGGCCACGATAAACGGATTCCACTCGGCGTAGTGGGCGGTATCGAGTAGAACCTGCCAGACTTTTTCGGCTGGGGCCGCCACGGTTTCGGTAAAGCGAATTTCAAACATATTGCTGCCCTGGTTAACGACTACTCGGCCGCCACGGTGCACACATACACTGAATTGGTGGACTCGGTATTTTGAAAGGGGTTGTAAAACGACACCACATGGGACGCCACGCTAGCGAATACGCTGCCTAGCAGCGCTTCAAATTCAGCGTCGGGCAGATTTTGCGACCACATGGCAAACACGCCACCGGGCTTGAGCTGGCTAGCCATTAGGGAGAGGTTTTGCGTGGTATAAAAACCGGCGTTGGCCGCGTTGAGAAACTCCGACGGCGAGTGATCGATATCCAATAATATGGCGTCGAAACGCTTTCCGGGTACCGCCGGGTCAAAGCCAAGTTCGGGCTGGGTGGCCAGCTCAAAAAAGCTGCCCAGCACATAGCGGTTGCGGCTATCGGCGTTGAGAATTTTACCCAGCGGCACTTTTTCGTCGCGGTGCCAGCCGATCACCGTGTCCAGCGCCTCCACGATAAACAACTCATCAATGCGCGCGTCTTCCAGGGCTTTAACGGCGGTGTAACCAAGGCCCAGGCCGCCCACCACCACGCTGAGATTTTCGCCCTGCACTGCGGCTAAGCCCAGGGTCGACAGGGCTTCCTCGGCATCGTAAAACATGCTCGACATCAGAAACTCGTCGCCCAGTTTTACCTCGTAAATATCGCGCTCACCCAGTGCGGGAATGCGCCGCCGACGCAGGGAAATTTCACCCAGGGCGGAGTCCTGGCTGTCGATTTCTTCAAACATTAGCGACACGGTGATGCTTCCTTATTCAGTCTGTTGCGGTGCGCCGACCATCATACGCAATATTGGCCGCTACAGCTCGTCCTCAGACGGCGCTAAACCATTGCCGCGATAGCTTTGCTCGCTGTCACCAATGCGAACCAGACTGTCGTGCAAATATGACAAATGCGGGTGACCACCAAACAGCGTTACCAGTGCCTGAGTGTTGTTGTTCAGGTAGTACTCCATCCACGCCAGCGAGTAATTCGCGGCAATTTCGCGGCCCCAGGTTGAGGTGGGCAGCAAGGGATAATTGGTGTGCTGGGCGTGACTGGCTGCCTCGGCAACAATAAAGGCGCGGTCACTGCTCAGGCTGTCGTAGAGCGGACGCACCACGGCGGGGTTTACAAAGGGCAGTGGCGCAATGGGGCCATCGTGATCGCCGGTTTGGATCATCACCGGTATCGGGCTGGCGGTGACCGACTCGAATACTGGCGCCGCTGCCACAACCGCGCGAACGCGAACCGGGTTGGGCTCGGCGGCATCGGCAGCCTCTTGTTCCTGCACGCGCAGCGCCGCAGCCGCACCCATGCTATGGCCAATCACGCCCAGCCGGTCGGCATCCAGTGCAGCCGCCACGGGGGAGTCCTCAAACAAATAGCGAATGGCATCTTGGGCATCGTGCAGGTTGTTGTCCGGGTCGGACTCGCCGGCATCATCCGAGCGGCCCTGGCCGCTGAAGTCGAAGGCGAACACCACATAGCCATTGTCGGCGAACAGGCGGTGCCACCAGCGGTACATTGCAGTGTTGGTATTTAAGCCCTGCAGGGCGACAATCACTGGAAACGGCCCCTGCGTAGGCGGCACCAAACCCTGTTTGGGCAGCACGATTTCGCCGTGCAGGCGAGTGCCATAGCGGTTATTAAATTCCACCGGCACCAACGCCACATTGGGGTTTTCGTAAGGGTGACCGTACCAGTGATAGGCGTGCTCAATGCGCGAGCCATCCTGCCCCTGTGCCAGGGTTGATCGCACCATGTGCTCGACAATCACCGGGTCGCTAATATCGTTGATGGTGTAGCCAAAGGCCACGGGGTCGAACAGGCGGGCGGCCACATCGCGCGGCAGGGCCGCTGACAGCAGCGACAAATTGGTGATCAGTGGCGCCAATTCCTCCGGCGCAGCCGGGGGGTCTTCACCGGGCTGCGAGGCCGGCCACTGCCTTAAGCTGCTGCCTGAGCCTGCACTAGCGCTATTACTGCTACTGCTGCCACCGCAGGCTACAAGGGAAAGAATGAGTAAAGGAACAACCAAGCCACGAAGAAGCTGTTTTTTCCAACACCCGAGTTGGAAACACGTGTTGACAATACGGTAACCGGAGACGCTCATAGAAACTGCCAAGAAATGCACATGAAATTACACACATTGTACACAACGCGGCGTAGTTATTGGGCATACCGAAAATGGAAAGCATCTGGCTGGCTTTCAATCAACATACAAAGCAGGGTAACTTCTCCCGACAGCGAAGGGCGGCATCAAGATAGCGCCCCATTTACACTGGCACTATCTAGGGTCGAAAAATACGTCTTTTAGATCAACGGTTTCATCCACTACCTTTAATGGATCCGCCGTTTTTCCCTCACTTAAAAATCGCTTGGCCAATAAGAATGCCTTAGGTTGGTTTATCGCATCCACAGCCAAAAGTGTATCGCCACTAAAATAGAAAGCAGCGAAGCTGCGACCACTTTTCGGATCACCACGTAAGACCACCTTGTCAAAACCAGCGCAAGATCCGGCAATCTGCAATTTTACATCGTATTGATCAGACCAAAACCACGGCAAGGCACGATATGGCTGATACTTACCACATATTGTCCTTGCAGCAACCCTGGCCTGATCATTGGCATTTTGCACCGACTCCAAACGCAGGGTGGTTTTATAGATCGGATTGTAATGGAGGGTACAATCACCCGCGGCAACGATATCCTCATCACTGGTTTGGGCAAACTCATCTACAACAATGCCATTGTCCACATCTAGTCCAGCCGCTTCTGCAAGCCCAGTCGCCGGCGAAACCCCTATACCAACCAATACCAGGTCGGCCGGAATGTAACTGCCATCGGCCAGGTGAACGCCGGTCACAGAGCCTTCTCCCGCGACTCTATCAATGGACACATCTGTGAGTACCCGAGTGCCCTCTTCGCGATGCACTCTGGCATAGAATTCGGAGATCTCTGGCGATGTCACTCTAGCCAGTACTCGCGGCAATGCCTCTAGTACTGTCACGTCCATGCCCAATGCCCTTAACGACGCTGCAGCCTCAAGGCCAATATAGCCACCACCGATAACGACCGCTGACCGCCCCTTGCCAATGTACTTACGAATTTCATGAACATCTTGAAGGTCACGCAGATAACACACTCCCGGCAAATGAATGCCTGGAAGTTTAATTCTCCGTACGCTGGCACCGGTAGTTAAGGCCAGCTTGCTGTATGACAGCTCACGCCCGCCTTCGAGAGCTATTTTTTTATCCACGCGGTCAATTTTTAGTACACGCGCCCCAAGCACCACGTCAATGTCAGCCTTCTTATAAAAATCGGCTGGACGAATTAATATTTCGCTATCCTCTTTTTCACCATTCAAAGCACTCTTTGAAAGTGGCGGCCGATGATACGGCAGGGATTCTTCGGCACTAATAAGAGCTATTTTGCCAGACCAACCTTCCTGCCTTAGTGACGCAGCCAGGGCCGCACCCGCGTGGCTACCGCCAATAATCAAGCAATTATCTACAGACATAGGTACCCCCAATTTAAAAGCGATTGCCGGGCTTAGAGAGCAACACAATGACTACCACATATATCAATGAGACAGCTCCTAATAACGCGGGAAAGAAAGCCAGTGCACCTGACAGCGATGCCGCACCCAGCGTGTTGCTTTGCAGTGTAAGGCCATGATTCGGGGCGAACATGCCAAATACATAGAAGCAAAAATTCCCCCAAATGGCGATTGAGCATCCTAAAAATATTTTTCGACTTGAATCGCCATCTACGCCCAACAATCTAACCGACGAGCCTATAGATATCGCCATTAATGCATTCATAAGCATTCCAGTATGAACCGTTCTCCAGCCCTCGGTCGTGCCAGGAATGTCAACGGGAATGTGTAAGGGAATCGGACTAAGCGAAACCCCACCTATCATTGAAAAAATTAGCGTAAACCCAGAAATTAACGCGACTAGCAGCGCCCAAAAACCCTGCCGAACCAGCCGGCAGCTGTAAAAATCAGTCATGCCAACATCTCATTATTTACGTTTATTCAAAAAAATAATTCATTGATAGAAATTACGTTGACCAGAGCATCGGGGGGCGACAGTAGCTCAATAATGAACAAGGGGTCAGCTGCCGGAAGCGACTCTCTAGCTGCAAGGTTTGGGTTTCCAAGGACTACCGCAACCAGTCCCTCGCTAATCCTCAGCGACTCATCAACACCTCTAATAACCGGTATGCCTCTGCCGTCAATAACAGGGAGGTCTTCCACCAAAACGAGGTCACTTAACACCGGGATATCGCGGCCAATAAACAATCCATCTACCTGGGACAAAACACCCACCGGTATTAAGGAGCCCAGCGAACCGCCACTGATGACGGGAATACCCATACTACTCGCAGAATTTGCTGAACTTAGTAAAAAAATTGTTATAAGCGTATAAATATAATTTTTTATTTTCATTTTTATGACCCTATTATCAAATCATAATAAATCGATTTTAGTAACGATATGTCATTTCTAAACCGTAGGTTGCCGGCGCGCCCTGTTGGTAATAATCGAACCCGAAACCAGCCTGCAGATTAATCGCGTAACTATCGTATTTAGTTTCAGTGATGTTTTTCCCCCAAATAGCAATAGTGTAGTCGTCATTGGAACTAAACCAGGTAAACCGCGCATTGTATATTGCGTAGGCATCCTGCTTTATATTTTCGTAGCCAATTTTGTCGTTGTAAGCGCTATACCATTGGTCGTCTTGGTAATTACCATTCAGATTCATGCTCAGGTAGCCAGCGTTATTGCTGAATATTTCCCAATCGATTGATACGTTTGCGCTGATCTTGGGTGCTGAAATCAACTCATTACCAGAGAGATCCACAACATCATCGTCATCGTTAACCGTTTGCACGTTTGATAGTTCCAGTTCGGTATATTCCGTCTCAAGAATTCCCATACCCAGCTGGACGGTAAGCGCTTCCGTTATCGCGAAAAACATTTCAGATTCAAAGCCAATGATCTTAGAACCACCCGCGTTTTCAAGAAAGTTAGACACCCCGACTACATTGATAAATTGTTGGTTGGTGTAGTCGTAGTAAAAGAACGCGCTATTGATGCGAGCGCGCCGATCCCAAAAGTCAGCTTTAATGCCTATTTCATAAGCATCCAGGAATTCAGGAGCGGCATAGGCGTCTTCAAATTCACGCTCTTCGTAATACACGCCAGCATTGAAGTTGCCCGCTCTGAAGCCTTTGCTATATGAGCCATATACCATCAGGGAATCATTCAGACGGTAGTCCATGCCTATTTTTCCAGTCCATTCTTTTTCGTGAGCACTCAGCGGGGTCGCTGACTCCTCGGTGTAGGGACCGTGGGTATAGCCAGTTTGTGCCGTTAGCAAAAGGTCATTCACACTTATTTTTCCGGCGAGGAGCTCTTGTATCAACACCCCAGGCTCAAAGGGACTTTGCCCCGCTACATTTGCTGGAATGAAGATATTATCAACACCCGTATTATTCCCTGGAACGTAGGTACCCCTGGGCGAGCCGTCATAGCCCACGCGTGAGATATTTAAATAGGGGAGGTCTATCTTGTCGTCGGTATAGCGTACGCCGAAATCGATACCAAAGTCTGCGGTGACGTTCCAACGCATCTGCGAATAGAGTGCAAAGCTCTCTTTCTCCGTTTCCATTTTTTGGTCGAGCGCACCAAAATCCAGTAGGTATGGATAGTAACCCCCAACCCCTGGGAAGGTAGCTGCTACACGCGTATCCGGCGGCGTTTCATACAATCGATAAACGTTGTTTAGCTGTTGATCTTCGAACTGGTAGTAAGCGCCCGCTATCAGATCAAAATCCTCTTTAAACGTCGTCGATATCCGTAGATCTTGGCTAAATGCCTGGGTAGCGACCGCCCAATCAATTTCGAGAAGCCCATCAGGACTACCATCTACATTTTGCTGTTGCGCATAATCATTGTCGGTGTAAGACGTAACCGAGGTAACCGTAAAGGCATCATGGATATAATCTATTTTATGCACGTACTGGTCTAAATTAACTACTAAAGCACCAGTGTAATTATCCTCAACCTCGTAATAGTCTAAGCCCCTCGCAGGCCGGGAGTAGCCGGTATTGTCTATATATCCATTGTTAGGCTGATCGTAGACACCGACCCCAGAAGTCTCTAACGCAGTCACCAATGCCGGATTATTTGCCAACCTGCCACGCGGTTCATTGCGACTGGGGCTACCCAAGGCGTCGTTTCTTGCCTTGGTATACTTGAAGACCATATTGATATGATCTGTCATATCATAGTTAAGTACTAGGCGCGCACCCTGGAAATCTTGCTGAGATAGATCTGGTCCGCCAAGCGCATTTTTATAGTAGCCGTCGCGACGCGAATAAGAGTAAGCAAGCCTCGCAGCCAGGGTATTTTCGACTAACGTACCCTCTACACCGTAATCGCCTTTATGGCTGTTGTAGTTCCCAACCCCCTGCTTAGCATCAAAGTGAAGACCATCGTCGATCTGCGGAGTTTTCGTAACAATATTGATAGCTCCACCGGTAGTATTCTTGCCGTACAGTGTTCCTTGAGGACCGCGCAATACCTCCAACCGAGCTACGTCAAAAAAACTCATCCCATGCGTATACACGGCGCCCATATATGCTTCGTCGTTATAAACACCTATTGGGCTTGCTTGGTTTGAGCTATAGTCCGACATGCTAACGCCGCGAACCGAAAAAATCGGCTGTACTTCTCCGTAAGGGCCACTAACTTGCATATTTGGCACCTGGGCCGATATGTCATTAGCACTGGAAAATCCAAATTTTTCCAGTTGATTCTCCGACATACCGGTAATTGCGATTGGTGTGTCTTGCGTGCTCTCAGATTTTTTCTGAGCTGTAACAATCACCTCCTCGAGCATAGGAGCAGCGACTGCTGTACTCCCAACACTAAGCAGACCAATACTAATAGCACTGCCTAGCAATAACTTCCGCGACTCCATTATTATTATCTCCCGCAACCTTAGATATTATGATTTATAGCCTCACGCAAGATACGCCTGTGCGTTTATGAATAGCCGCCATTAATATTCAAATCAGGTCAAGCTATTGCCCGTCGCCAAAGGTAGATACACGATAACTACCAAAGCGGGCATCACCGCCATATCGGTAAATCACAATCCTCTGGACTCTTTAACGCTCAGTGTTTATATTCATTTCCCGCCATCCGCAAAAAAATAGACACGATAATAATGACGACAGCAACGCTCCTCCCTATTGATGGTTCAACCTTCTCTATCTCCTTACTGGACTTAGGAGAAAATTTTTTTGAACACAGAAAAGTAGATGTAAAAAATTTATACGACCGCTGCGAGATCACAGCCGATCAGATTAGCCGTAGCGATAGCTATATTTCAGGCTGGCAACTACGCGAGATGCTCCGCAGCTGTCGAGACATCGCCATTCCGGGCCAACCACTTTCCGTCTTACTTTCGGAGTTTGCGCCGATAACGGTACCTGGCGGTATGTTTGGATTAGCATCCTTCACAGCCAAAACAGTGGATCAGGCACTGAAATTAATGGTTGACTACTCACATACCGTAATGCCCGCATATCACTTCGAAAGAATTGATAGCGGCGGAAAGTGCCACATAGTTATGCGTCCGGTCATCGATTTTGGTGATGTACAGCATTACTTAGATGAGGTTGTTGCAGGCTATTTTTTAAACCTACGATATTTTTGTAATTTGCCTTTGCCTGCCCCAAGAATTCATCTGACTCATTGCGTTGAAAATGATATTTCCCGGTATGAATATCATTTCAAAGCGACCTTTGCTTTCTCAAAGCGCATTATTGAGGTTATTTTCGACAACCATCATCTAATTCAACACCTTCACACCCATAACCAATCCACGTTTGAGCAGGTCTACGCTAGTTTAAAAACCGCTACCCCACCGTCCACGACGTCATTAGCCAGTAAAGTAAAAAACCTTCTTCGGCAACGACTCACCAAGGGCTTATCGATACATATCGCTCTTATTGCCGAACAAATGCATTATTCAGAGCGCACGCTCGCGCGCCATCTACAGAGCGAAAACACATCATTTCTTGAATTAAAAAAACAAGTTTCGATCGAACATGCGAAGTTTTTACTAGCCAGCACCGACGATCCAATTTGTAAAATATCGCACGCTTGTGGCTATAACAGCGACTCCAATTTTTCACGCGCCTTCAAAAATTTTACCGGCAAAACACCCAAGAGATTTCGTCAAGATCAATAGGCTTAAAACCGTTGATATTGCCTGCTCTCCTCCTTATATATTTCAAATATTTTATCCGTAGTCCAAATCGGCGCACAATTTTTCGTTCCATCCAGATAATTTCTCTCCTTGAGTTCCAACAGGCTGTGCATGCTGTCGTCTTATGAACAGGAATGGACTGAAAATGACAAGTCGTTCCAGCCTATATTTCTTTCGACAATATCAGCATTACCCAAAATAAGGAGAACGACGTTGATTGAACTCACTTTCATTGAACATAACGGCGAAGTACATAACGTACGCGCTGCACCTGGTACCAATCTGATGCAGGCTGCGCTGGATAACAACGTCCCAGGTATTGATGCTGATTGTGGTGGGAGCTGTGCCTGCGGCACATGCCACGTTTTCATCGATACTAGCTGGATGGACAAAGCCGGCAAGCCCAGCGAATCGGAGTGTGCAATGCTGGAAATGACCCCAGAAAAAAACGAAATGTCCAGGTTAGCTTGCCAAATAACTGTTGAGACGCCTTTAAACGGATTGGTTGTAAAACTTCCAGAATTTCAGATGTAGCTCATCAGGAGATAGTAATGGCAAATCAGCTAGACCCACAAAATAATACCTTGCCGGATGCGACCAGTATTCCCTTAGATAGAATCGATCTCAGCGATCCGCGTCTTTATTCACAACACAGGTGGCCGGAATACTTCCGGCGCGTTCGTGACGAAGACCCTGTGCACTTTCTAGAGGACAGTCCATTCGGTCCTTTTTGGTCTATTACTCGTTTTGAGGATATCGTTGCCGTAGACACCAATCATGAGGTTTTCTCTGCTGAACCTTTTATTATGATCGGTGACCCGGAGCCCGACCTCCCTCTAGAAAATTTTATTGCGATGGACCCGCCAAAACACGACGTTCAGCGCGCAGCGGTTCAACCGGTCGTGGCGCCGCGGAATTTAGCGGCAATGGAGGGCCTCATTCGCGAAAGAATCGGCGCGATCTTAGATAATCTGCCACTCAATGAAAGCTTTGACTGGGTATCTCGAGTTTCCGTCGAGCTAACCTCGCAAATGCTGGCAACGATTTTTGACTTTCCTTATGAAGATCGTCATAAGTTGCCGTATTGGTCTGATATTGCCACAGGCGCCCCCGAACTGTCGGGAGGCACCGCCGATAAAGAAGAGAGGAATGCGGCACTCCAAGATATGGCAGAAACGTTTTCGAAAATGTGGTTTCAGAAAGCGGCACTAAGAGAAGCCGGACATGAACCCACCTTCGATTTAATTAGCTTAATGGAAGCTAATGCCGACACCAGAGATATGATCAATCGCCCTGCTGAGTTTCTTGGCAATTTAGGCCTGTTAATCGTCGGCGGCAATGATACAACTCGCAATTCGATCACAGGTAGTGTTCTGGCCATGAACATGTTTCCAGGTGAGCTCGAGAAACTTAAGCATAATCCGGATCTAATCCCCAGCATGGTTTCCGAGATTATTCGTTGGCAGACCCCCTTGTCCTATATGCGCCGCATAGCTAAATCTGACTTCAAGCTCAATGGAAAATTGATCAAGAAAGGCGACAAGGTCGTTATGTGGTATATCTCCGGAAACCGCGATGAAAGAGTGATCGACAATCCTGATAAGGTAATTATTGATCGGCCTCGAGTGCGTCAACACCTATCATTTGGTATGGGAATTCATCGCTGCATGGGTAATCGGCTTGGCGAGATGCAGCTTCGAATTACCTGGGAAGAGATACTCAAGCGATTCGATAATATAGAAGTTCTTAAACAGCCAGAGAGAGTACATTCAAATTTTGTGAATGGTTATGTAAATATGCAAGTTAAAGTGATTCCTAAAGCCTCGTAATTATTATAACTAATCACCCTCCCCTTACGCCTCTATGTGATCGGATCTGGCACGCTTATTATCACACAGGATTTTTCCTGAGAGGCTTTTTTACTATTTTGGCCGATATTATGAATAAGTTCGATTATGACTATATTATCGTCGGTTCGGGTTTTGGTGGCAGTGTTAGCGCATATAGATTAAGCGAAAAAGGCTATAGTGTACTGGTCATCGAACAAGGAAAGCGGTGGACTCCTGAGAATTTACCGTCGACGAACTGGAAAATTTGGTCTTACCTTTGGCAACCAATACTAGGTTTGCACGGCTTTCTCCGGCTTCGTCTTTTTAAACATGTGATGGTCCTTCATGGCAATGCCGTAGGTGGAGGCTCTATCACCTATGCCCAAACTCTGCTTGTTCCCCCCGATTCAGTTTGGAATGATGGTGGCTGGTCGTCTCTTGATGATTGGCAGAATATCATGCCAGCGTACTATGCCATGGCCAAGAAAATGTTAGGCGTCACGCGCAATGAACGCGGAGCGGCGGCGGATGAAAAACTTCGGCAGATGGCAAAGGCGGCAAACGTAGAAGATAGCTTTTACTATACCGATGTTGGCGTTTTCTTCGGTGAAAAGCACGACGCACCTGGCACTGAATATAGCGACCCTTATTTTGGCGGCAAGGGGCCCTCTCGCAATTCCTGTATCGGTTGCGGTGGTTGTATGGTGGGCTGCCATTATAATGCGAAAAACAGCTTAGACAAAAACTACTTATACCTGGCTGAACATAATGGCGTTCAGTTGCTTCCTGAAACGCGTGTTGTGGATGTATCACCACTGGGCACTTCCGGTGACGGTGACGAGGGCTATCGTGTAAAGACGGTTAACAGCTTTGCTTTTTTTTCAAAAAAACCGAAATTCTATACTGCGCGATCGGTAATTTTTTCAGCCTCATCCCTAGGTACGCAGAGCTTGTTATTTGATCTTAAAGACAAGGGCTCGCTACCGAATATTTCCTCTGACCTAGGTAATCGCGTTCGTACTAACTCAGAATCAATATTAGGAGTTCGTTATCCCGGTACAGATGAGGACTTGTCAAAAGGTATCGCTATAGGTTCAGGTATCCACATAGATAAGAATACCCATATTGAAGCAGTTCGCTATCCCGACGGCTCCAACTTACTAAGCGGGCTTTTCACCGTAATGACTGGTGGCCGACCCGGTGTTGTGCGAATCCTATATTGGCTCAAGGCAATAATAAAACTACTATGCACCCAGCCTATCAGTGGCTTGCGAAGTCTACTTCCATGGCGATTTTCACGAGAGACCGTGATCTTTCTGGTTATGCAAACCATCGAAGGGCATATCAACATGCGCTGGAAACGTCGCTGGTATTGGCCCTTTTCTAAGAGCCTTAATAGTGAGGGTAAGCCTATCCCTACATTTATTCCGGAAGCCAATGATTTCACCGGCAAAGTCGCTCGGGCTACAGGCGGCATCGGACTAAGCTCATTATCGGAAATTGCATTTAACGTTCCTACGACCGCACATTGTATGGGCGGATGCGCCATGTCTGACTCACCCGAGACCGGCGTGATCGATGCAAAAAACCGCGTTTTTAATTATAAGAACCTCTACATCATCGACGGCTCTATGCTGTCCGCAAATCTTGGCGTTAATCCGAGTCTGACCATTACCGCTCTGGCAGAACGTGCCATGAGCTTCATTCCTAACAAAGTACAGCAGATTAAGACGTGAAATATTTTTATTTAACCAAAGCGAAAGCTAAGTTTATAAACGCAATGAATACGGTAGAGATTGCCCGACCTGCTCTTTTGGTTCGCAATGCTATCGCTGGCTAACCGGCCAATCATATAAAAGGGGCGGCCCAGGCCGCCCTTATCGCTCACCTCACAGGCCCAGCTCGCTCAAGCCCGGGTGATCATCCGGGCGACGGCCCAGCGGCCAGTGGAACTTGCGGTGACCTTTCCCCCGATTTTGGAACCATGACCAAGATGAGATTTCCAGTTAACC
>NZ_CAXGPO010000034.1:0-34080 GCF_964011655.1 uncultured Spongiibacter sp.
AGAGTCGTTTTATGAGTACAGGCCTGTACAGACCTGAAGATGTGCGCGACAACTGTGGTTTTGGGCTAATTGCCCACATGCAGGGCACTGCTAGCCACGAATTGTTGAAGACTGCCATCGAATCACTGACCTGCATGACTCACCGCGGTGGTATCGCGGCAGATGGCAAAACCGGTGATGGCTGTGGTTTGCTGTTGAAGAAGCCGGACAGCTTTCTGCGCCAAGCGGCCCGCGACGCCTTTGGCGGCGAGCTGACCGAGTTATATGGTATCGGCCAGATCTTTTTAAGCCAGGACGAAGGCAAGGCAGCGGCTGCGCGCGCGACTCTTGAAAAGATTCTTGGTGAAAACGGCCTGCAGCAAGCGGGCTGGCGCCCTGTGCCGGTCGATGCATCGGTGTGTGGTGATATCGCCTTGGCAAGCCTGCCACGCATTGAGCAGCTGTTTATCAACGTTGAAGGCCTGACTGCCCAAGAGCTGACCACGCGCCTGTTTATTGTGCGTCGTCAAGTCGAAATGGCGCTCGCTGATGACAGTGAGTTTTACATTTGTAGCCTGTCCGCCGATGTCGTGTCATACAAAGGCTTGGTCATGCCGGTGGATTTGCCCCATTTCTACCTCGACCTTGCCAACCCCGAGTTGGAAACGGCGATTTGTGTTTTCCACCAACGCTTCTCTACCAACACCATGCCGCGCTGGCCCTTGGCTCAGCCATTCCGCATGCTGGCTCACAATGGTGAAATCAATACCGTTGAGGGCAACCGCAACTGGGCGGACGCGCGCACCAAGAATTTCAGCAGCCCCCGCATTCCCGATGTAGAGGCTCTGGCGCCGCTGGTGAATCGCACGGGCTCTGACTCGTCAAGCCTGGATAATATGCTTGAGCTGTTGGTGGCCGGTGGTATGGATCTGTTCCGTGCCGTTCGCATGCTGGTGCCACCTGCTTGGCAAAATATCGAACACATGGATGCCGACTTGAAGGCATTCTACGAATATAACTCCATGCACATGGAGCCCTGGGATGGCCCTGCGGGTTTGGTAATGACCGACGGCCGCTACGCGGTATGTATGTTGGACCGCAACGGTTTGCGTCCGTCACGCTGGGTCATCACCAAAAATGGTTTCATCACCGTTGCCTCGGAAATCGGCACCTACGGCTACCAGCCGGATGACGTTGTTGCCAAGGGGCGCGTTGGGCCAGGGCAGATTCTGGTTGTCGATACCGAGACCGGCGAAGTCCTGCACACGAAAGATGTCGATGAGCGGCTGAAAAGCGCCCACCCCTACAAACAGTGGTTGCGTGATAACGCGAATCGCCTGCAGGATCAGCTCGGCCAGGGCAATCGCCCGGCGTTGCCCGAAGCGGATCACTTGGAAAGCCTGCAAAAATATTTCCAGGTAAGCTTTGAAGAGCGCGAGCAAGTGCTGTCGCCTCTGGCAGATAGCGGCAACGAAGCCGTTGGTTCGATGGGTGATGACACGCCAATGGCTGTGCTGTCGCGCAGCGAGCGGTCGCTGTACGACTACTTCCGACAAAAATTCGCTCAAGTTACCAACCCGCCCATTGACCCACTTCGTGAGTCCATCGTGATGAGTCTGGAGACGTTGCTGGGCGCCGAGCAAAATGTCTTCGAGCAAACGGCCGATCACGCTGATCGTTTGATTCTAAGCAGCCCGGTTTTGTCGCCAGACAAGTTTGATCGATTGATGGCAGTAGATTCGCCACGTTATCCGCGGGTAACCATCGACCTTTGCTACGACCCTGCAGAGAAGAAACTGCAGCAAGCTGTTCGCGATGTGGCGGCGGCGGCAGAAGACGCCGTGCGCGGTGGCGATGTGATTCTTGTGTTGAGCGACCGCGCTGTGGAGCCCGGCCTGTTGACCGTGCACAGCTTGCTGGCCACCGGTGCGGTTCACCACCACTTGATCAAGCAAGGCCTTCGCTGTGATGCCAACCTGGTAATTGAAAGTGGTAGCGCTCGCGACTCTCACCAAATGGCCTGTCTGTTCGGTTTTGGCGCCACCGCCGTCTACCCTTATATGTCTTTTGCTGTACTGAGCGACATGCTGAGCAGCGGAGAAATTCTCGGTGACGAGCAAACAACCTACGAAAATTACGTTAAAGGCATTAACAAAGGCCTGCTGAAGATCATGTCGAAAATGGGGATTTCATCGATCTCCTCATACCGTGGTGCCCAGCTCTTTGAAGCCGTTGGCCTCGACGATGATGTGATCAATAGCTGCTTTAAAGGTGTGGCTAGCCGCATCGCCGGCGTTAACTTTGCTCAGCTTCAGCAAGATCAGGAAGCCCTGGCGACCATCGCCTGGCTGCCGCGCAAGCCAATCGATCAGGGTGGCTTGCTCAAGTACGTTCACGGCAAGGAATACCACGCCTTTAACCCAGACGTTGTGATGCGTCTGCAAGAAGCGGTTAAGAGTGGTAACTACGCTGACTGGAAAAAGTACGCAGAGCTGGTGAACACACGTCCGGTTGCTACCCTGCGCGACCTGTTGGATTTCAGCAGTGACGTCACCCCCATCCCGCTGGGGGAAGTTGAGCCCGCAGAGAAAATTCTCAGCCGCTTTGACTCCGCCGGTATGTCGCTGGGTGCATTGAGCCCTGAGGCTCATGAAGCACTAGCGGCGGCGATGAATCGCCTGGGTGCGCGTTCAAACTCCGGTGAAGGTGGTGAAGACCCTGCCCGCTTCGGTACCGAGCGCGTTTCAAAAATTAAGCAGATCGCATCGGGCCGCTTTGGTGTTACGCCTCACTACCTGGTGAATGCCGAAGTACTGCAAATTAAAGTCGCCCAGGGCGCCAAGCCCGGTGAAGGTGGTCAGCTGCCGGGTGGCAAGGTCAATGCCTTGATCGCGCGCTTGCGCCATTCAGTACCGGGTGTAACGCTGATTTCACCGCCGCCTCACCACGATATTTACTCTATCGAGGATTTGGCTCAGCTGATTTTCGACCTCAAGCAGGTGAACCCGCAGGCGCTGGTGTCGGTGAAGCTGGTATCTGAGCCCGGTGTGGGCACCATCGCCGCTGGTGTGGCGAAGGCCTATGCCGACTTGATCACTATTTCCGGTTACGACGGTGGTACGGCGGCGAGCCCGATTACGTCCATCCGTTATGCTGGCTCACCTTGGGAGCTCGGTCTGGCAGAAGCCCAGCAAACGCTGCGTGGCAATGGCCTGCGCGGTAAAGTGCGGGTGCAAACCGACGGTGGCCTGAAGACCGGCCTGGATGTCGTGAAAGCGGCTATCCTCGGCGCAGAGAGTTTCGGCTTTGGTACCACGCCGATGGTAGCTCTGGGCTGTAAATACCTGCGCATCTGTCACTTGAATAACTGTGCTACCGGGGTTGCGACTCAGGACGAACGCCTGCGTGACGACCACTTTATCGGCACTGTTGAAATGGTGATGAACTTCTTCAAGTTCGTCGCAGAAGAAACACGTGAGTGGATGGCGCAGATTGGCGTACGCAGCATGGATGAGCTGATCGGCCGCACCGACTTGCTGGTTCAAAAAGCAGGCGAGACGGAAAAGCAGGGACTGTTGGACCTGTCGCCCGTTCTTCACAAAGATGCCGATGCTGAAGGTCAGCCAGAGTTTTGCCAGGTTGCCCTCAACGAGCCCTTCGATAAAGGCGAAAAAGCCGAAGCAATGGTGGCGGCTGTATTGTCGGCCATCGAAGCAAAATCGGGCGGCGAGTATAGCTTTCACGTCAATAACTGTGACCGTTCAATTGGTGCGCGGATATCCGGTGAAATTGCCAAGCGTCACGGCAATCTGGATATGGAAGATGCGCCGATTGTGTTGCGCTTGGAAGGTACTGCCGGCCAGAGCTTTGGTGTGTGGAACGCGGGCGGCCTGCATATGTACCTCGAAGGCGATGCCAACGACTACGTGGGTAAAGGTATGGCGGGCGGTAAGCTGGTGATATATCCCCCGCGTGGCAGTGCCTTTGCCAGCCAGGAAACCTCTATTATCGGCAACACCTGCCTTTACGGCGCGACCGGCGGTAAGTTGTTTGCGGCAGGTACGGCGGGTGAGCGTTTCGCAGTCCGCAACTCCGGGTCTCATGCCGTGATTGAGGGTGCCGGTGACCACTGCTGTGAATACATGACCGGTGGCAACGTCACCGTGTTGGGCAACACCGGGGTGAACTTTGGTGCGGGTATGACGGGCGGTTTCGCCTACGTACTCGACGAAGAGAACACCTTCGTAGATCGCTATAACAGTGAACTGGTGGAGATCTGCCGGATCACCTCTGAGTCACTGGAAGCTTACCGCGCTCATTTGCGCGGCAATATCGAAGAGTTTGTTGAGGAAACAGGCAGTGCCTGGGGGCAGCATATTCTCGATAATTTCGACGACTACATCGGCAAGTTCTGGATGATCAAGCCAAAAGCAGCAAGCCTCAGCCGCCTGCTGGAAACCACCAGACGGCGTCCGGAATAAGTAGCCGCGTAGCGAAGAGGTAGAAGATATGGCTGAACGTTTGCAGAATACATTTCAGTTTCTTGATGTGGGTCGCCAAGACCCCAGCAAGAAAGATATGGTGCAGCGCCGCGAGGCTTTTGTAGAAATTTACGAGCCTTACAAAGAAGAGGAAGTTCAGCATCAGGCGCACCGCTGCCTGGGCTGCGGCAACCCCTACTGTGAGTGGAAGTGCCCGGTACATAACTTTATTCCCAACTGGTTAAAGTTGGTGAGTGAGGGCAATTTGTTTGAGGCGGCAGAATTAAGCCATCAGACAAACAGCTTGCCGGAAGTGTGTGGGCGTGTGTGTCCGCAAGACCGCCTGTGCGAGGGTGCCTGTACCCTGAACGACGGCTTCGGCGCGGTAACCATCGGCTCAACGGAAAAATACATTACCGACACTGCGTTGGAGCTGGGCTGGCGCCCGGACATGTCCAAGCGTGTATGGACCGACAAAAAAGTTGCCGTCATTGGTGCGGGGCCTGCGGGCATTGGTTGTGCCGACGTTCTGGTGCGTGCCGGCGTGAAGCCTGTAGTGTTTGATCGCTACCCTGAGATCGGCGGCTTGCTGACCTTTGGTATTCCCGAGTTCAAGCTCGAAAAGTCCGTGGTGCAGCGTCGTCGTCGCGTGCTGGAAGAAATGGGCGTGGAGTTCCGCCTGAATACCGACATCGGCACCGACATCACCATGGAGCAACTGCTGGCCGATTACGATGCCGTGTTCATGGGAATGGGTACCTATAAGTACATGAAGGGCGGTTTCCCGGGCGAAGACCTCGACGGCGTGTACGACGCACTGCCGTTCTTGGTGTCTAACGTCAATCGCAACATGGGTTGGGAAAAGGATGCCGGCGACTTCATTAGCGTCAATGGTAAGCGCGTGGTTGTGCTTGGTGGCGGTGATACCGCAATGGACTGTAACCGCACGTCGATCCGCCAAGGTGCGCAAAGCGTAACCTGTGCCTACCGCCGCGACGAAGAAAACATGCCCGGCTCGCGTCGCGAGGTGCAAAATGCGCGTGAAGAGGGCGTGGAGTTCTTGTTCAATCGCCAACCTGTTGCCATTGTTGGCAACGGCAAAGTTGAAGGCGTAAAAGTGGTAACCACTCAGCTTGGTGAGCCCGATGAGAATGGCCGCCGCCGCCCGGAAGCGATTCCCGGTAGTGAAGAAATTATCCCTGCCGATGTGGTCTTGGTTGCCTTTGGTTTCCAGCCGAACCCGCCAGAGTGGTTAAAGGATCAGCAGGTTGAGCTGGAGTCCTGGGGCGGCGTTAAGGCGCCCGAGCAACAATTGTTTAAATTCCAGACCACAAACCCCAAAGTGTTTGCTGGGGGTGATATGGTACGCGGTTCCGATTTGGTGGTAACTGCAGTCTGGGAAGGTCGTCAAGCTGCAGAAGGTATTCTCGACTACCTGAAAGTATAGCCAACGACGGACGCCGAGCCCGGTTGTAGCAGCATTGCTGTGCCGACCGTGCTCGGCGTCGTCGTGTTTGAAGCAAGGTGATGGTGCCATGAGTGAATTGAAAAACGATACGTTTTTACGGGCGTTAATGCGCCAGCCGGTGGATTACACGCCGGTATGGATGATGCGTCAGGCTGGCAGGTATTTGCCTGAGTATCGGGCGACACGCGGTAAAGCGGGCGATTTTCTGTCGCTTTGCAAAAACACAGAGCTGGCTTGTGAAGTGACCCTACAGCCGCTGGAGCGCTACCCGCTCGATGCCGCTATCCTGTTCTCGGATATATTGACGATTCCCGACGCCATGGGCCTGGGACTGTATTTTGAAACCGGAGAGGGGCCGCGCTTTCGCAAAACGGTGCGCAGCATGGCTGACGTAGAGGCGCTGCCGGTTGTCGATGGTGAAAACGACCTGACCTATGTCTGTGACGCCGTGCGAGCGATTCGCAGCGCCCTCAATGGTCGCGTGCCGCTTATCGGCTTTTCTGGCAGCCCGTGGACACTGGCCACCTATATGGTAGAAGGCGGCGGCTCGAAAGACCACGGGCGCTGCAAGGCGCTGGCGTTCGATGAGCCGGAAACCATGCACGCCCTTCTGGACAAGCTGGCGCAGAGCGTTACCGCTTATTTGAATGACCAGATTCGCGCCGGTGCGCAAGCGGTGCAGATATTTGATACCTGGGGCGGTGCGTTGGGGCACCGCGCCTACCAAGAGTTTAGCCTGCGCTATATGAAGCAGATCGTCGATGGCTTGATCAAAGAGCACGACGGCCGTGCCGTACCCGCAATTCTGTTCACGAAAAATGGTGGCCAGTGGCTGGAGAGCATGGCCGATACCGGCGCTAATGCACTGGGCCTGGACTGGACGACGGATATTGGCGCGGCGCGCAAACGGGTTGGCGACAAAGTGGCGCTGCAGGGCAATATGGACCCCGCTATGCTGCGCGCCTCACCCAAGCGGATTCGTGAAGAAGTGGCGACCATTCTCGCCGAGTATGGCAGTGGTGTGGGTCATGTTTTCAACCTGGGCCACGGTATCACGCCGGAGGTCGACCCCGAGCATGCGGGGGCCTTTATCAACGCGGTGAGAGAGTTGTCGCCGGAATACCACCGCTAAACAACGCATAAAAAACCACGCTAAGCGTGGTTTTTTTATGGCTGTCTTGTGCCGGCTCAGGGCATAACCTCAACAAAGTGCCGCCAGCGGTTCTGCAAGCCGATTACCCACGCCGGAGCGCCTTCCCCGGTGCCGGAGAATTCCAGCTCGGGGTAGTGTGCGGTCACGCGGTTCAGGGCGCTTTGCTCACGACTGCCCGCATCGATCATTAGCAGGTGTCGCCCGCTACTCAGTGCTTGTTCAAAGCGCTTGAAGTCGTGGTGAGGCTCCTGAATACCGAATAAGCCGCCTTCCCAGGTGAAAAAGCCCAGAACCACGATTGCCAGAAAAACAAAGGGTGTCCAGCCGGCAATCTGCGTCACGCCAGAATAGTGAGCGCTCGCTAACACTAGGGCGAAGCCACCTAGGCCGATGAGTGCTCCGCGCTGCATGGCAAACACAACATCTTTGCGCAGTACCGCCTCCACCTCGTTGAGTTTACGCTGGGCGACACCACTATCATCGTGGCTGAGTACATGAATTTGAGGACGGGACAGGCCGTTCTCTTCCAGATCGTGTTCAATGGCGGCTAACTTGTCGAGATTGTCCGCCAGAAAGAAATATCTTTTCATTGACTGCTCCCAATCTTATTCGCGGCGAGAACGCCGAATGTGTTAAACCGCTGACACCTCGCTTGTGCTCAATGTAAGTGTAGCAGTACCTACATTACGCGCTTGGCGCGCAGCTGGCTCTGCTTATGGCGAATCCGTCTAGCGCGGGTTGGCCAAATTTCGATCAGTTATATTACGACGGGCTGGAAGGTATACTGGCGGCCTGAACAATTGGAGAAAAGAACATGTCGGACGTCGCGGCGGGTAAGGCGCAAATAGTGGCTGAAGTGAGTGATTGGCTGGACTCAGTAGTGATTGCTCAGCAGTTGTGCCCCTTTGCGGCGAGGCCCAGGCAGCAGGGAAGCATTCGCATTGCTGTTGCCGATGAGCAAGATCCGCAGGCGCTGCTCGAACGGTGTTATGCAGAGCTGATGAAATTGGCCGACACCGACCCCGGCACACTGGAAACCAGCCTGCTGGTGGTGCCAGCACTGCAAGAGAGTTTTGACGATTACTGGGAGTTTGTTGGTATTGTTGAAGACCTGCTGGAGAGCAGCCCTTGGCGCGGGCAGTTTCAAGTGGCCAGTTTTCACCCCGAGTACTGTTTCGAGGGTTGCGAGGCAAGCGATCCGGCAAATTACAGCAACCGGGCGCCGTGGCCAATTCTCCACCTCTTGCGCGAGGACAGCGTAGCCGCGGCGGTGGCCAGTCACCCTGACATCCACGGCATCCCCGAGCGCAATATGACTTTGCTACGGGAAATGTCAGCAGAGGCGCTGGCAGGCTTGTTTCCCTGGCGCAATCGCTAGCGCCGCAGCGTTAGCGCGGCGGAAATTGCGACCAAATTTCGCCAACGGCACTGTCTATTCGAGCTTGGTTAACCTTGGGGTCCTGGTCGTCCAGTTCAATGACCAGTGAACCGCGCCAGCTCAATGCTTTGCTGGACCCGTCCAGTAAGTCGATAAGAATTTGCACATTGCGATTGACTTTGTCCTTGCCGAGCGGCACGCCGACAGAGGTGCTAAGGCCGAAATTTCCGGAGAAACTGCCCAGTCCAATCCCCAGCCGCGGGCTGCGGTCAATGGTGTTGGCCGCCTGGGCAATGTAGTAGCGCACCAGGAAATCTGCGCCGTCAGGACGCAGCTTATACAGGCCGGCATCCAGTCGGGTTTTCAGCGCGCTTTTGACTTGTTCGGCGATAAACGGTGAGACACTTTTGTCGGCGCCGCTGTCTTCAGACCAGCTGTACTGCTGATAGCTAGCGAAGTTCGCGCGAGGATTGTAGTCGGTGCGTACATCCGTGCTGCTGCAGGCACTGACTAGCAAGGCAGTGAGCAGGCTGAGTGCAATTCGTGTGGTTGTCATGTGGAAGCCCCTTGTCGCGCTGTGCCGCGCCTAAATAGAGTATACGGTAATTAGTCCACGCTGGAGGCCATTAGTGCCCGAGCCAGCATCAGGCCAGGGCGGCACATTGTTGGTGAGCCGGGCAGGTGACTATATGGTCATTAACCAAGCCCATCGCCTGTAAATAGGCGTAACAGATCGTGCTGCCAAAAAAGCGGAAGCCGCGCTTCTTCATATCTTTGCTAATGCTATCTGAAAGCGGCGTAGTGGCCGGGACATCGGCCAGGCTTTGCCATTGATTTTGAATCGGTCTGTGCTCTACAAAGCCCCACAGGTAGTGGGCGAAACTGCCATATTCCTGCTGCACTTCAATGAAGCGCTGGGCGTTATTGATCGCGCTTTCTATCTTCATGCGGTTTCTGATAATCGAAGGGTCGGCCATTAAGCGTTCAATATCGGCCTGCGTAAATGCCGCCACATGCGGCGCGGAGAAATTGGCGAACAGCCTGCGATAGCCTTCGCGCTTGCGCAGTATCGTTAGCCAGTTGAGTCCGGCTTGAGCGGACTCGAGAATCAAAAACTCGAATAATTTGTTGTCGTCTCTGCAGGGCCTTCCCCACTCGTCGTCATGGTAGTGTCGATATTGCTCGTCACTGCCACACCAGTCACACACTTCGCTCACGGGGCGTCCTCAGTTAAGGTGATTGCCAGCCAGGCTGGAGCCTGTGCCATAATGTACAACGTATCAAACGTACTCATAGATTGCCGCTTTTTGGAGAGAAGGAATGAAAACAATACGGATTGTCGCCCTTGCTGCCGCCGTACTTACCCTGCTTGCCTGCGTTGAGTCTCCGACTGGGCGGCGACAAATAATGTTGTTTTCTAATGGCGAAATGTCGCAGATGGGTGTCGCGGCCTTCGATGAAATGAAGCAGAAGATGACGGTCAATCGCGATGGCAAGGTCAACGGCTACGTCACCTGTGTTGCCGATGCAATCACGGCGCGTTTACCTGCACAGTGGCGCGGCAGTTGGGAGGTGGCGGTGTTTGAGGAAAAGTCTGCCAATGCCTTTGCGCTGCCCGGTAAGAAAATTGGCGTGCATACCGGCATCTTTAGTGTCGCGAAAAATGCCGACCAGCTGGCAACCGTGCTCGGACATGAAGTTGCCCACGTCTTGGCTCACCACAGTGCAGAGAGAATGTCGTTGCAAAGCGTTACCGGCACTGGTGCTCAGCTGCTGGCGGTGTTGCTGGGCGACAGCCCACAGAAAGCCACGGTGATGGGTATGCTGGGGCTCGGTGCGCAATATGGCTTGGTGCTGCCCTACGGCCGCGCCCAGGAGTCTGAAGCTGATGTATTGGGGGTAGACCTGATGGCGCGAGCGGGCTTTAACCCGGCAGCCAGTATCGATTTATGGAAAAACATGAGCGCCGCCGGCAATGGCCAGCCGCCCGAGTTTATGTCGACCCACCCCTCTCACCAAACCCGGATTAACGACTTGCAACGCCAACAGAAAAAAGCGGCGCCGCTGTACCAGCAGGCGCGCGCTCAGGGCATTCGCCCTAATTGTGGTTGAGCAGCCATTGTCGCAGCAGACTATATGTTTTCGCGTACAAGCCTTAATCGTCGCAGCAGGCGCTGTGATTCATGGATAAGGCCGGTGCCTCGGTATCGGGTTTGCCAATCACCTTGGCGGGCACGCCAGCGACGAGGCTGTGCGGCGGTACGGCTTTTAACACCACGCTGCCGGCCGCTACATGGGAGCCTTCGCCAATGCGAATATTGCCGAGGATTTTTGCTCCCGCGCTGATCAACACGCCGTCTGCCACTTTGGGGTGGCGGTCGCCATGTTCCTTGCCCGTTCCTCCCAGTGTCACCGACTGCATAAGTGAAACATTGTTGCCGACAACGGCGGTCTCGCCGATCACGATACCGGTGGCGTGATCCATCAATACCCCGTGTCCCACTTTTGCGGCAGGGTGAATATCGACACCGAACTCACAGCTTATGCGGTTCTGAAAAAACAGCGCCAATGAGCTGCGGCCCTGGCGCCACAGCCAGTGGGCAACGCGGTAGGACTGTAGAGCGTGATAACCCTTAAAATACAGGAAGGGCACTGACAACAAGCTGCAGGCTGAATCGCGCTCCAGCACGGCGCACAGGTCGGCGCGCAATGCTTTGCGAATGCAGGGCTCAGCGGCAAATGCCTGATCGATCACTTCTCGGACCAACAGGCTCGACGCAGCGGGGCTGTCCAGCATATGTGCCAAGTGATAGCTCAGGGCATCTTCAAGGCGGTCGTGGTTGAGTATGGTGGCGTGCAGGAAACTGGCGAGCACAGGCTCGCGTTCAACTTCTGCGGCGGTTTCCTCTCGGATACTTTGCCAAACCTTGTCGTCGTGGGCGGAGCTGCTCATGGTGTTGTCATCTGTATTCATCGCTCGCCGAGTATAACGCCTACGTCTGCATTCAGCATTGTTTTGCGCTTAATTGGCGCTGGTGCATCGCCACAGCGTTTGGCCAGCGAGCTGGTATTTCCTTTCAAAAGGCGTGAGCGGGTGTTCAGCAACAAAGGTGCCGAGTTCTGCGGTTCTACCCGCTATTTTCAGCGCGTGGGCAAACTCTTGTACGTATACCGGCCAGTTGCTGCGCAGCTCAATTTGTCCACCCAGGGTTAACAGACTGGGAAATAAGGGCGAGCCATGCACCCGGTAACTAAGCTGCCCGGGCTTGGGCCAGGGGTTGGGATACAACAAATAGTGGGCGTCGGCCTGCCAACCGGCCTCGCAGGCCAGCCGCCAGAAGTCGTCCACATCCGCGCGCACTAACAGGTAGTTGTCTCTGGCGTGATGGCAGTGCGAGTTATGCTTGTCGAGACGGGCTGCGGATTTATCGATACCGATAACGGCGCAATCAGGATAGCGCTCAGCCAGTCGCCAGGTACTTTCACCGACACCGCAGAACGAATCGATAATAAGAGGACTGCACTGTTGTTGCAGCCACGTATTCGCTTCGTCAAACGCCTGCTGATTGTGCTTTGCATAGGGCTTTAAAAAGGCGTGGTGAAGGTGTTTGTGCACCACCTCTTCCAAGCGCTCGTGAATGGCGGTCTGGCTGCTTTCGATGCGCCGTGACTGCCGGCCATCGCTGGTTTTTTTCATGAATTGGTAACCTTGTTGGAATTGCTACCCTCATCAAGCCCTGCGACACTGTGCGGCAATAACAACAGTGCGAGTTCGCTATGCGTCAGGATCGGCGCCCCTACTGGGTGAAGAAAAATTATCTGCGTTTCAGGCATTGGTACACCCTGCATTTTCTGCGGCCCGCCTGTGACGCGTTGGGTGATTATCCCACGTTTATGAAACCCTGGTATATCTCCATATCCGGGCCCAACGTTTCCATTGGCCGCTGCGCCACCGTGATCGCAGAGCCAGAAGCGCGAGTGAAGATCGGCGTGTGGGGGCGCGAACCCGACAAGGGGCGCATCAGCATTGGCGACTATGTATTAATCAGCCCCGGCGGGCGGATCTCCGCCAGTGATGAAATCGTGATCGGCGACAGCGTGATGATGGCGAATGGCGTCTACATTACCGACAGCGATTGGCACGACATCTACGACCGCACTGCGCGCAGTGAGGAGGTCAAGCCGGTGCATATTGGCAACAATGTGTGGCTGGGTGACCACAGCACCGTTCTAAAGGGCGTGACGATTGGTGATAACAGCGTGGTTGCCGCCGGGGCGGTGGTTACTCGCGACGTGCCGGCCAATGTGGTGGTGGCGGGGAATCCTGCCAAAGTGGTCAAGCAGCTCGATCCCGAGCGCCCGATGAAAACCCGTGCCGATTACTTTGCCGATCCACAGGGGCTGCAAAAATTCTTTGATGGCGTGGACAAAATGGTGCTCGGTAAAAACGGCACCTTGAATTGGCTGCGCTGTTTACTGAAGCCGGGGCCCAATGATTAGGGCACCTCAATAACGATAAATCACTTAATCAATCGCTAAGGGGAAAACAATGACAATAGCACTATGGTGTGTACTGATTGCGGGAATGATGTCACCGCTGACCGGCCTGCTGGCCAAAGGGGGCAAGGTTGGTGGCAAGTCCTACGACAACAATCACCCGCGCCAGTGGTTAGCGCAACTGGAAGGGCGCCCCGCGCGAGCCGTTGCGGCAATGAACAACAGCTTTGAGAGTTTTCCGCTGTTTGCGGCGGCGGTGATCATTGCGCACTTTTCCAATGCGCCTGCGGATACCCTGAATTTACTGGCCATGGCCTATGTGGCGATTCGTGTGCTTTACACCGCTTGTTATTTGCTTAACTGGGGTGCCCTGCGCAGCTTGGTATGGTTTGCCGGTGCCGGCGTCGTCATCACCATGTTCTGCATTATCCCCTAACGGGCCGAGGCGCTGGGGCCTTGCTGCCAGCGCCTGTTAATCGCAGTTTACGAAGCTAGCGCCTCCAGCATCTCTGCCATTTTTTGGTGTATCAAATTAATCGCTTTGAGTGGTCGCAGCATCACTTTAAAGTCAGTGATTTTTCCCTCTGCATTCCAGCGAATCATATCCACACCGTTGACCTGAACGCCGTCGATGACGACCGCGAATTCCAGCACCGCGTCATTGGCTCCCTCGACCTCGCGTACGTAGTGAAAACTGTCATTAACTAACACTTGAAACGCCGCGGATAAATACAGTGCCGTCATGTCTTTGCCGCGCTGCGGGGTGTGGACGATGGGTGAGTGAAATACTGCGTCATCGGCGAGTAAATTTTCCAAGCCGGTTGTATCGCGGCGGCTTAGCAGTTGGTGCCAACTTTTTATTGTGGGGTGCATAGGCAGAGGTCCTTTTACTGTGCGAGCCCTGCGGGGCTCAATGCGATGTAGGCTGAAAGCTTAGCAGCTTTGTCGGAAGGCCTTCGCTACCCAGTAATATTGTGTTGCCATCGCGGCTGATGGCGACCGATTCCGCTTGCCGCAATGGCGGTGCCCCCAGTGCTTGGGGAGACGTGTTCAACACACTTAGCCAGCTTTGCTGGCCCTGCCGCACAAAATAGTAACTCTCTCCGAGGGTACTGATTACCGCCGCGCTACCATCGGCGGCGAAATCCAGGCCGGTGGGGGAGTGCTGGGTAATGCCGCCCTTTCTTTGCGGGGTGTGTGACCCAGTGGTGGGTAGGCTTTTGATCTCGCCCAGTGCGCTGAGTAACACGGGTTCGTCGGGCAGGCTGTCCAGCGAAAAACGGTACAGTTTCGGGTGGCGCTCTCTCTTACTCAGCAGGTAGACCATACGTTGCTCAGGGTCCACGGCAAGCCCTTCCACATCGCGGGGGCCGCCATCGAAAACCAGGGTATAGCGCCGCAGCAGGGTTAGTGATGGTGCCTGTGGGGCCCCGCCCTCTCTCAGCAGGTAAATGTCGATCATCGGTCGAATCGCCAGGTTATCTCCGATGTCTCCAACGAGAAGATAGTGGGCGTCGCCCTCACTAAAGCTCGCCATGTCTTCCCAGTCGGCGGCGTTGGCACCGCGCACGCTCACCGACTTCAGCTTGTCCTCGCCGGGCTTAATCAGATACAAGGTGGGGCGGTCGCCGCTGTCATTGTGGGCCCAATAGTAACCGGGGTGGGCGCCGCTCGCCGCGAGCCCGCTCAACTCTGACAAGGGGCGCTGATTCAGCGTGTATTCTTGAGTTTGCCAGTGGCGTTCGGTTGCACTGCTGGAAAGTGTTGCCAGCAAGAGTGGCAGGGTCAGTAAAACCGGCAGGAAACGAGACATAGAATGCCCTGGGTAAAAGTGTCAGTGTGCCGATTATGGATGAATAATTTGTGACGGCATAAGCTGTCGAGTTTCGCCAATTTGCATGGTGTCGAAGCTGCTGGGTGGCAAACCAGCGTCTGCAACCGCCCTGCGCAAATCGTGCTGCGGCGCATCGATATCTTCTGCCGACAGCTGAAACGTCGCCCAATGTATACCGATACTCTGTGCTGCACCAATATCTCGATGTATCTGCACTGCCTCAGCGGGGTCGACGTGTTGTTCCTTCAGGAAGCTTCTTGGCTTATAGGCGCCGATGGGAATCAGGGCCAAGTCGATACCGGGGAAGAGCTCGCCAATGCTTTTGAATTGCTCGGTGTTGTACCCGGTGTCGCCGCCAAACCACAGCTGCACATCGTCTATGCGCAGATGCCAGGAGGCCCACAGCGACTTGAAGCGATCGGTTATGCCCCTGCCAGACCAGTGTTGCGACGGTGTGGCGGTGGCGGTGAGGGAGTCAAGTTGGAAGGCTTGCCACCAGTCGCGCTCGACGATTCTTGTCGCGGCGATGCCAAAGTCTTGCAGGGTGTCACCGAGTTTCAGCGGCACCAGATACACCGGTTGATTGCCCAGTGCGCGAATGCTGCGCTCATCTAAATGGTCGTAGTGATCGTGAGAGATAAGCACCACATCAATCGGTGGCAACTGGGATGGGCCAATGGGCTGGGCAACCAAACGCTCCGGGCCGAGCCATTGTACCGGCGACGCGCGCCGAGAAAAAATGGGGTCGGTTAGAATGGCTAATCCCCGGTATTGCAGCAGAAAGCTGGAGTGCCCCAGCCACGTTACTTGCAGGGGAGCTGATGGGGAAATATGAAGATCGGCGACCTCAGTGACAACGCGAATGCGCTGGCGTTGAGAGGCTTGGTCGGCAATGGTTAAGTCAGAGAAAAAGCGCAGCCGGAGTAATTCCCAGAGGCTCTTGTTGAAAGTTGGCCAGTGAGGATTGCGGAACTCGCTCTCGCCATGATGAGCCGGCTTTGCCGTCTCGGCATGCAGGGGGGTTACGATGGCCAGTGTCAGGCTGATAAGTAGCAAAACAGCGCAGCACTGATGGCGCCCCGCTGTGTGGTTTTGTATGAGCATCATGCTTCCCCCTTCCTGCGCAGTATACGCAGGAAGGGGGGCGAGGCGATGATTACAGGCTGGCGGCGAGGCGAGTGCCCTGGTCGATGGCGCGTTTTGCATCCAGCTCGGCGGCGACATCGGCGCCCCCGATCAGGTGAACGGGCTTGTTCAAGCCGTCGCAGAGTTCGCGGCGAGGCTCCTGGCCGGCGCAGACAATCACGTTGTCGACGGCTAAGGTTTTCTCCTCGTCACCGACGCGAATACGCAGGCCCTGGTCATCAATACCGAGGTACTCACAGCCGGCGACCATATTCACGCCTTTGTGCTGCAAGCCAGCGCGGTGAATCCAGCCGGTCGTTTTGCCCAGGCCGTTGCCCACTTTGCTGGTTTTACGCTGCAGCAGGTGAACCTGGCGCGGTGAGGGCGAAGGTTGAGCGGCTACACCCTCAATGCCGCCGCGCGCTTGCAGCGTCATATCAACACCCCATTCTTTCATGAAGGTTTCAATGTTCTGGCTGGCATCGCTGCTGTGTGTCAGCGCTTCGGCAACATCAAAACCGATGCCGCCCGCGCCGATAATGGCGACGTTCTTGCCAACGGGTTTGTCGTCGCGCAGAACGTCCAGGTAGCTCATTACCATGGGGTGGTCGATGCCGGGAATGGCGGGGGTGCGCGGCACAATGCCTGTCGCCAGTATGACTTCATCGAAATCGCCGTCATTCAGCATATTGGCGTCCACGCGTTGGCCGAGTTGCAGCGTTACGCCAGCCAGTTCCAGGCGGCGGCCGAAGTAGCGCAGGGTCTCCGCAAATTCCTCTTTACCCGGCACTTTGCGGGCAATATTGAACTGCCCACCGATAACCGGGTCGGCATCGAACAGCGTCACATTATGGCCGCGCTCTGCGGCGGTGCAGGCAAAGGCCAGGCCCGCAGGGCCGGCGCCGACCACTGCCAGACGCTTGGGTGAATTTGTTGCGGCGATGTTCAGTTCGGTTTCGTGACAGGCGCGTGGGTTAACCAAGCAGCTGGTCATGCGGCCGGTGAATACGTGATCGAGACAAGCCTGGTTGCAGCCGATGCAAGTGTTGATTTCGTCACTGCGGCCTTCGGCGGCCTTGACGATAAATTCGGGGTCGGCGAGGAAGGGGCGGGCCATCGACACCATGTCGGCGTCGCCTTCGGCGAGGACGCGCTCAGCAACGTCAGGAGTGTTGATGCGGTTAGAAGTAATTACCGGAATGCTGAGTGCTTCGCGGAAACGCTTGGTTACCCAGGTGAAGGCAGCGCGAGGCACCTTGGTGGCGATCGTTGGGATGCGCGCTTCGTGCCAGCCGATGCCGGTATTGATCAGTGTAGCCCCGGCTTTCTCAATGGCTTTACCCAGTTGTACAGCCTCGTCATAACTGCTGCCGCCCTCCACCAGGTCCAGCATCGACAGGCGGTAAATGATGATGAATTCTTCACCCACCGCTTCGCGTACGCGGCGTACCACTTCAACGGCCAGGCGCATACGATTCTCATGGCTGCCACCCCACTGGTCGTCGCGCTGGTTGGTGCGAGCGGCCAGGAATTGGTTAATGAAGTAGCCCTCGGAGCCCATAATCTCAACACCGTCGTAGCCGGCTTTTTGGGCCAATGTGGCGCTGCGAATAAAGTCTTGGATTTCCTGTTCGATATCGTCTTCAGTCGCCGCCTTGGGCGTGAAAACATTGATGGGGGCACGGATCGCTGACGGCGCGATGGGGTTTTCGTTAAACGCGTAGCGGCCAGTGTGCAGGATCTGCATGCAGATCTTACCGCCCTCGGCGTGGACGGCGTCGGTCACAATACGGTGGCCTTCGCAGTCTGCTTCGGTTTCCAGCATTTTGGTGTGTTCGTGGGTCGAGGCGCGCTTGTTGGGGCCAAAGCCGCCGGTCACGATCAGCGCGACACCGCCGCGAGCGCGCTCAGCAAAGAACGCCGCCATGCGTTCGAAGCCGTTTTCAGCTTCTTCCAGGCCGGTGTGCATGGAGCCCATCAGGACTCGGTTTTTCAGCTGAGTGAAGCCCAGGTCCAGGGGCTGCATTAATGTGGGGTAGGCGCTCATGGTGGTGTCCTCTCATTGATGTAACTTGACGCTGTCCAGATGCCAAGGCTAGAGGCAAATGTTGACGCTGTCAAGATGGACGCTATCGCCGGTGGCTGCTATATTGCCGCCATGTCCCAAGCCCCTGCCAACAAGCCATCCCGCGCCTACCATCACGGTGATCTGCGTGCGCAGCTTCTGGATGTTGCCGCGCGTCTGCTGCGTGAGGAAGGTGAGGAAGGACTGTCAATGCGGCGCCTGGCGCAGGAGTTGGGGGTTTCTCGCACCGCCCCCTATCATCACTTCAGCGATAAGCACAGTTTGCTCTGCGGGATTGCCGAAGAGGGCTTTCGTCGTTTTCGGCAAGTCAATGCGGATGCCGAACTTTGGAATGTCGACACCTTCAGCGAGGCGAGTTTGCAGGCCTTTGTTCGTCGCTACGTCAATTTCGCGGTAAGCAATGCCGAGTATTACGACCTAATGTTTGGCGGCAAACTGTGGAAGTCGGCGGCGCTCACGGCGAGCCTCAAAGCGGAGGCCTACACCGCGTTTCGCGAGTATGTTGACCACTTTCGCCAACTGCAGGCAGGCGGTATTTTCGCCGCGAATTTCGACCCACTGCGTTACGCGCAATTAAGCTGGTCGACCCTGCACGGTATGAGTCGCTTGCTGATCGATGGTATCTATCTGGACAGCTCAACCGTAGAAGAAATGTGTAACACGGCTGCCGCTATGTTTTGGCGACAGTGTCGGCCGTTGAACACTAGCGGTTGAACGCGCCGCTCAGCTGGGCGACACTCTCGCTCAGTGTGTGAAAACCTCAATGATAACCCCGAATCATTCCGGCTTTGCCTCTGCGCCTGCCATCCGCTCCCACTGTTATAGCTGGGCGGCAAGGTGCGCATCGAGTGTGCTGTGAAAGGAGGGCTTTGACCTCGCGGCGAGCACGGTTCGTCGCATTGCGGGTAAATTAGGAGCATTTGTGTCCTCTGTTATTAGTGTGAAAGACGTTAGCAAAGTCTATGACTCAGGCTTTCAAGCGCTGCGCGGCGTCAATTTGGATATTCGGCGCGGCGAGATCTTCGCGTTACTCGGCCCTAACGGGGCCGGTAAAACCACCTTGATTAGCATTATCTGCGGCATTGTGAATGCCACGGCCGGGCAGATTCACGCCGGCGCCTTCAACATCGTTTCCGATTATCGGCGCGCCAGGCAGCTTATTGGCCTTGTTCCTCAAGAACTGTCGACCGACGGTTTTGAAAGCGTATGGGCCACGGTGACCTTTAGCCGGGGCTTGTTCGGCAAGCCGAAAAATGATGCTTATCTGGAGCAAATACTTCGCCAGCTATCGCTGTGGGATAAAAAAGACGAGCGGATTATGGCGCTATCTGGCGGCATGAAGCGGCGCGTCATGATTGCCAAGGCCCTGTCTCATGAGCCTGAGATTTTGTTTCTCGACGAGCCTACGGCGGGGGTGGATGTCGAACTGCGGCGCGATATGTGGCAGATGGTTCACGGCCTGCGCGAGCGAGGTGTGACGATCATTTTAACCACGCATTACATTGAAGAGGCCGAGGAAATGGCCGATCGCATCGGTGTTATTCGCCGCGGCGAAATTGTGCTGGTTGAAGAAAAGAACCGCTTGATGGAAAAACTGGGGCAAAAGCAGCTGCGCCTGCAATTGCAGCAACCACTTAGCGAGCTGCCCGCCGATCTTGGGGGCTATCCGCTGAGCCTGACTGACGATGGCCACGAGCTGGTATACCACTACGACAGCCAAAGCGAACACACCGGCATTGCCGAATTGTTTCGTCACCTGGAAATGCACGGCATCGATTACAAAGACCTGCATTCAACCCAGCGCTCGCTGGAGGAAATTTTTGTCAGCCTGGTTGCCGACAGCGATCAGTCGTCAGCCGCGGTGGAGGTGGAGCAGTGAATTTGCATGCAGTGCGCGCAATCTATTTGTTTGAAATGAACCGAGCCTGGCGGACGCTGCTGCAAAGTATCGCGTCGCCGGTGATTTCGACCTCGTTATATTTCGTGGTATTCGGCTCGGCAATCGGTTCGAAAATGGTCGCTATCGACGGCATCAGCTACGGCGCGTTTATTATTCCTGGGTTGGTGATGTTGGCGCTGCTGACAGAGAGCATCTCCAATGCCGCGTTTGGTATTTTCTTCCCTAAATACAACGGCACCATCTACGAGCTGCTGTCAGCACCCGTTGCCCTGCCAGAGATTCTACTGGGCTATGTCGGGGCGGCGGCGAGCAAGTCGATTATCATCGGGTTGATTATGCTGGCGACCGCTCGGCTTTTTGTCGACTACAGCATCGCGCATCCCTTCTGGATGCTCGGCTTCTTGGTGTTAACGGCGGTGACCTTCAGTTTATTCGGTTTCATTATCGGCGTCTGGGCCGACGGCTTTGAGAAATTGCAGATAGTGCCGATGCTGATCGTAACGCCGCTGGCGTTTTTGGGCGGCAGTTTTTACTCTATCAGCATGTTGCCACCGCTGTGGCAGACCATTACCTTGGCGAATCCGGTGGTCTACCTGATTAGTGGTTTTCGCTGGAGTTTTTACGACGTTGCCGACGTGAACGTCGGTGTCAGTCTGGGGATGACCGTATTCTTTTTGCTGTTGTGCCTGGCCTTGATTACCTGGATGTTTCGCAGCGGTTATCGGCTTAAGCAATGACGGTGTGACTGCCGCGACAAGTACGGTAGTCACACCATCAGGTGAGCGGCTTAACAGGGGCCGCCTGCGTTCACCCATTGCTCCAATAGTTCAACAAAGCGGGTGTGGTCCACGGGCGGGAGCGTTCGGCCCTCGCCGGGATCAAAGCCCCACAGCACCAGCGGGTCCTCCTCCATGTGTTTGAGCAGGGCTTGCAGGTCTTTGCCGCCATTTTTACTTTGGTCTTTCAGCACCGTGCAGAGTTCTCTCGGCCCCATACCTTCCCAGCCCATGCTCAGTGGTGCCAGGCCCCAGTGCGGCGCACCTGGTACTTTGTCTTCCGCCACGTTTTGTTCCTGGTGACAGGCTGAACACTGCAGGGTCGGCGCGCCGTGATTATCTTCACCGCGCATAACCAGCTGGTCGTGGCGGCGGCGTTCATCGCCCTGACGCGGGAAGTCGGTCAAGGTGTGGCAGTTCAAACACCGCGGGTGGGTAAGCACCTCGTAGATCGGTGTAAATAGCGGCGACTGTGCCAGAGCGCCGCCGCTGACCAATAGGGCCAGCGCCGCGCTCAAGCCGAGCCAATAGTTGCGTAGTAATAGCATGCTCCGGCTCCTGTTAGGCGGGGTGTTGTTCGGCTAGGGTGTAGCCGAGGTTTTTAAGCGGTAATTCGCGAATTTTCTCGCCGGTTGCCGCAAAAATAGCATTTGCTAGGGCTGGGCCCAGCGCCGGTACGCCCAGTTCGCCGACACCGCCTGGCGACTCATTGCTCGGCAATACAACGGTATCAATTTGCGGCACTTGGAACATGCGCAGCATTTTGTAGTCATCGAAATTGCTCTGCTGAACCACGCCGTCCTGCAATTCGATCTCTCCGTAAAAGACGCTGGTCAGCGCAAAGATTACCGCGGACTCAACCTGGGCCACCACCAAGTCAGGATTGATGGCCGTGCCGACATCAATCGCGCTGACAATCCGGTGAAGGGTAATGACTTTATCGTCGGACACGCTGAGCTCCACAACTTGAGCGACGTAGCTCATCCAGTGGTTCAGCACGGCGATCCCCTGACTGCGACCGCCACCTGTGCTGCCCCAGTTCGATGCTTGCGCGGCGGCGTCCAATACCGCTAACAGGCGGGGCTTGCCGGCGAGCATGCCGCGTCGATATTGGTAGGGGTCGCGGCTGTAGCTGACGGCGATATCGTCGATAAAGGTTTCCTGGGCAAATACATCGGTGAATTTGTTTACCGAGCGCATCCACAGTGAGGGCATCTGCGGCTTGAGTGTCAGGTGGGCGTCCATCAACACATTGTCGATGTCGTAGGGCATGCCGGTCTCTAGGTCTGTTAATTCCTTAAGGGGCGGCAACTGGCCCTCGGCCAGGGTGTCGAGTAGCTCTTCGGCGTACAGCGCCGCCGTGACATCCTGGGTGACCGCGCGGTGCGTCCAGGCAGTGATATTGCCCTGATTGTCCATGGAGGCGCCGACGCGCACGGCCGCGGCGGGCCGGTAGTAGCCCCCCTTCATGTCGTCTTCGCGGGTCCACATGACCTTCACGGGTTTTTGGGTTGCCTTCGCCACGTGGCAGGCGTCGCGCACGTAGTCAGCCAGCGGGTTGCCGCGGCGGCCAAAACCGCCGCCAGAGGACATGGTGTGGAAGGTGATCTGGTTGGGCAGTAAGCCGAGAATCAGCGACGCGAAGGTTTTATCAAGCGTTGGTGATTGGCTGCCCGTCCAGATGTCGGCTTTGCTGCCGGTGTAGTCCACCGTAACGTTCAGTGGCTCCATTGCCGCGTGGGCCTGGAAGGGAAAGAAATAATCGGCGCTGCGATTTTCCGCTGCGGCGAGTTGAGCCACCGGAACCAAACCGTCAACACGAATCGGCAGGCCGGGTAAGTTGAGCTTGAAACTATACTCACCGCGCGTGTCATTGGAATCTGTGCGTCCGGCCAACAGTTCATTCCAGCTGACTTCAAGGGCTTGGCGCCCTTTCTCTGCCGACCAATAATCATCGGCAACCACGGCGACGCCAGAGGGAATGGTGTGTACTTCGCGCACACCGGGCACCGCCATAGCGGCATTGCTGTCGACACGCAGTGCCTGACCAAAAAAGCGCGGTGGGCGGGCAATTACGGCCGTGAGCATGTCGGGAATATCGACGTCGATACCGTAAATATGCGAGCCGTTGACCTTCTCCGCGGCGTCTTTGCGCTGTTTGGACTGGCCAATAATGCGATAGCTCGCCGGGTCTTTTAGCGGCGGGTTACTCGGTACCGGCTGATTGGCCGCCGACTCGGCGAGTTCGCCATAGCTGGCGCTGCGGCCATTGAGGTCGTCGTAGACCACGCCGCGTTCTGTGCGCAGGCTGTCTGCGGGCACCTCCCAGCGCTCGGCAGCAGCGTTGACCAGCATTTGCCTAACCGCGGCGCCGACTTGGCGCTGATTGTCGAAATAGCCCCGAGTGGTGGCACTGGCCACCGTGAATTGCAGCAGGCCGCCAAAGTAGGGGTTGTTAAAGCGCGCGGCAACAGGTGAGTGTTCGGCGGTAACAAGGTCCCAGTCGGCGTCGAGTTCTTCGGCGACGATCATCGGCATCGATGTCAGCGCGCCCTGGCCAATTTCTGAGGCGCCCACCAATATATGTATGCGGCCGTCGCTGCCAATACGCATAAACTCACTAACGGTGAACTGCTCTGCATCACTGGGGCCGCCATTGCCAGGGGGCTGGGGGTTATTCGGGTTGGAGCCGCCACCGCCACCACCGCCTCCACAGGCAACAAGTAAGCCGCCCCCTGCGAGAGCGCTGACGCGTAAAAACTGTCTGCGGGTATATCCTGAAGTGCTCATTCGCGCCCCCTTACAGTTGTTCGTCTGCGATCTTGTGAATGGCCTTGCGGATGCGGGCATAGGTGCCGCAGCGGCAGATATTGCCAGACATGGCTTCGTCAATATCGCGGTCGCTGGGCGAGCGGTTTTCGGTGAGTAAGGCGGTGGCCGCCATCACCTGTCCGGACTGGCAGTACCCGCACTGGGGAACGTTTAGCTCTTGCCAGGCCTGCTGAACCAGCCGACCGATCTGCTGTTGGTCAATCGCTTCCACGGTGGTGATGTTGTGGCCCTCTGCGGCGCTAATTGGCATGACGCAGGAGCGGGTGGGCTGGTCGTCAACATGCACCGTACAGGCGCCACACAGGGCTTGTCCGCAGCCGTACTTGCTGCCCGTGAGCTTTAAGTCTTCGCGCAAAACCCACAGCAGGGGTTTATCTTCGGGTACGTCAACGGTGTGGTCTTCACCATTTACTCGGATTGTAAACATGACTTCTCCTGCACTCTTATTATGTGTGGAACGGTGGAGTGCTTTGGCAATTGTAGAGTGTTTGATCGCGCTGCGCTTGCACCTAGCGCACAGTCCAGCAACGTTGCCGCGATAGTGTAAACTCTATCTTTACGAACGTTAATCTGCTTTGGATCACGCGGTGAAAATTTACACACTCAGCTTGAGGGCGGGTTCCTGAACCAGTGCCAGTTGTTCGCGCAGCATCAGTATGTGCTCGCCCCAATAGCGCTCGGTGTTAAACCAGGGGAAGGCGCGGGGAAAGGCGGGGTCGCTCCAGCGCTGCGCTAGCCACGCCGCATGGTGCATGATGCGCAGCCCGCGCAGGGCCTCCACCAGCACTAATTCGCGGCTGTCGAAGCTGCGAAATTCCTCGTAGCCCTCGACCAGCTCCATCAGCGCTTTTTGGCGGGCATCGGTATCGCCGGAGAGAAACATCCACAGGTCTTGGATAGCCGGCGCCATGCGGCTGTCGTCAAAATCGACCAGCTGGGTGTCGCCGTCGCGCCACAATATATTGCCAACGTGACCATCGCCGTGGCAGCGAATATTGCGCGCTTGGCAGTCGCTAAAACGTTGTTCAATTAACGCCAATAAGTCGCGGGCCAGGCTCTCGTAGGCCTGGCGCAGGCTGTCTGGGATAAAGTCATTTTCCAGCAGATAGTGGCTGCTGTGCTCGCCAAAGGTTTGTGGGGTGAGGGTCGGGCGATGTTGAAAGTCTTCCGTTTCGCCTACTAGGTGAAGGCGGCCAAACAGGCGCCCCAACTGAAACAGGTTTTCCATGTCATCCAGCGCCGGGGCGTGACCGCCGCGCCGGGGGTAAAGCGCGAAGCGATAGCCTTCGTGCTCGAACAGACTCTGCCCATCGTCGTTTTGCCAGGGCGGGATCACTGGGATGTCTGCATCATAAAGCTGCTGCGTGAAGCGATGTTCCTCGCTGATTTGGGCGTTGCTCCAGCGCTGCGGGCGATAAAACTTAACCACGAGAGGCTCGGCGTCTTCGATGCCGAACTGATAAACCCGGTTCTCGTAGCTGTTTAGCGGGAAGACGCGTAGGTCGCTGACAAACCCCAGCGACTCGACGGCGTCAATAACGCGGTCGGGGTCGAGAGCGGCAAAGTTTTGCTGGTCGGTATTGTCGTTGGCCTTCATGGTATTCCCATTGGCGAGTCATTGACCGGGCGCGGGAGTCCGGGCCAGGCACCAGACGTCTACTCGCGTTGCGCCGGCGCGCAGCAGTATAGCGGCCGCCGCATTGGCTGTCGTGCCTGTGGTCAGTACATCGTCTACCAGCGCCAGGTGCTTGCCGCGAATGCGTTCTGGGTGAACCACGTCGAAGGCATTTTTCATATTGCGGCGGCGCTCTGCCGCCGTTAGTCCCTGCTGTGGTGGTGTTGCATGCTGGCGGCGAAGCAGATCCGCGACCGGAATCGTCAGGGCGTTCCCCCAAAATTGACTGACAAGCAGCGACTGGTTGTAGCCGCGTTGCCAGCGCCGCCGCCAATGCAGGGGTACGGGCACGAGCGCATCGGGAAGCGGCTCGGCAGCCGCCGCCGAGCAGCGCTCTAACCAAAGTTGTGCCAACAGGCGGCCGCTGGGCGGCTTGGCGTGATGTTTAAAGTCGGCGAGCAGGCTGTCCACCGGGAAGCGGTAATTCAGCGCACACAGGCATTGATGAAAGCGCGGCGGCCGTTGTAGGCAGCGGCCGCATAGCTCGGCATTCGCCGTGGCTAGCGGCAGCGCGCAGCGTCGGCAATGGTGGCCCAGCCAGGGCAGCGTGTCGCGACAGGCGGGGCAGATCTCCGTGGTGGCGCCGCTGTGATCCAGGCACAGCAGGCACTGGAGTGGGAAGAGGCGTTGCAATGAGGCGCGAATCGACTTGTAAACCATGGCGTCCTGCGTTGGTTGACAGCGAAGGGGCTGCCTGTATCATTATAGCCTTTCGATCAGCCCCTAGAGATTGTCAGATATGAGCAGTATGGAAGCGTCTTCAATTCGTCACGACTGGAGCCCTGAGGAAGTTCAAGCCCTGTTTGAACAACCCTTTAACGACCTGCTGTTTCAAGCACAAAGCGTTCACAGAGCGAATTTTGATGCCAATAGCGTTCAGGTAAGCACGCTGCTGTCGATCAAAACGGGCGCTTGCCCGGAAGACTGCAAATACTGCCCGCAGAGCAACCGCTACGACACTGGCTTGGAAAAAGAAAAGCTAATGGAAGTGGAAAAAGTGCTGCAAGAGGCACGTGCTGCCAAAGCGCAGGGGTCGACCCGGTTCTGCATGGGGGCAGCGTGGCGCTCACCCAAGAAAAAGGACATGCCCTACGTGACCGCCATGGTGAAGGGCGTGAAAGAGATGGGGCTGGAAACCTGCATGACCCTTGGGATGCTCAGCGGTGAGCAGGCTGCGGAGCTGGCTGAGGCGGGGCTGGATTACTACAACCACAACCTCGATACCTCGCCGGAGTACTACGGTGAAATTATCACTACACGCACCTACGGCGACCGCCTGAACACGCTGGCGAATGTGCGCGATGCGGGCATTAAAGTGTGCAGCGGAGGAATCGTTGGCATGGGCGAGTCCGTGAAAGACCGCGCCGGCCTGCTTATCCAGTTGGCCAACCTGCCGGAGCATCCTGAGAGTGTGCCCATCAATATGTTGGTGCGCGTTGAAGGGACGCCCCTGGCTGAAGAAGTTGACCTCGATCCCTTTGACTTTATTCGCACCATCGCGGTGGCGCGTATCCTGATGCCCAAGTCCCACGTGCGCCTGTCGGCGGGGCGTGAAGAGATGAACGAGCAAATGCATGCCCTGGCGTATTTTGCCGGTGCCAACTCCATCTTCTACGGCGAAAAGCTGCTTACCACGCCAAACCCCGAAGCCAACAAGGATCTGCAGTTGTTCGAGCGCCTCGGTATCAAGCCCGAGCAGCGCTGCGCTGAGGCCGATGATGAGGCGACGGAAGCGGCTCTGCTGGGTGAGGTGGAAAAAGCGCGCAACGACAAATTTTTCTACGACGCAACAGCATAAACGCCGTGACAACGCCAACCATGGAGCTGCACCTACAGCAGCGGCTGGCGGAGCGTCGCGAGCAGTCTTTATATCGACACCGCCGAGAGCTGGGGAGTGCACAAGGTGCGCGCATCCAGCTCAACGGCCACACCGTGCTGCAGTTCTGCAGTAATGACTATCTCGGACACGCCGGCCATCCCAAACTCATTGAAGCCATGCAGGCTGCCGCCAAAGACTTTGGTGTGGGCGGTGGCGCATCGCACTTGATCTGCGGCCATTCCAGTCTGCATCACGAGCTGGAGCAGCGCCTCGCCGAATTTACCGGCAGGGAGCGCGCGCTGCTTTTTTCCACCGGCTACATGGCGAATTTGGGGCTTATTGCTGGCTTGATGCAGCGCGGCGACCACCTGCTAGAAGATCGCTTGAACCACGCCTCGCTGCTGGATGGCGGCTTGCTAAGCGGCGCAAAAATGCAGCGCTTTCAACACAGCGACACGGCGGATCTCGAGCGCCGACTAAAAAAACTCCCCCACACTGGCCAGCGATTGATTGCGGTAGACGCGGTTTACAGCATGGACGGCGATCTGGCCCCCCTGGCTGAAATGGCCGATCTGGCTCGCGGGCATAATGCCTGGCTGATGGCCGACGACGCGCACGGCTTTGGCGTACTGGGCGAGCGCGGTGCAGGAACGGCTGAAATGCTCGGCCTGGATACCCGGCAATTGCCAGTACTCATGGCCACACTCGGCAAGGCGCTGGGCAGCTTTGGCGCCTTCATCGCCGGAAGCGCGACGCTGATTGAAAGCCTGATCCAGTTTGCGCGCCCCTATATTTACACCACCGCCATGCCCCCCGCAGTCGCGGCGGCAACGCTGGCATCGCTGGACCTCCTGCACAGTGAGGGCTGGCGTCGGCAGCGCTTGGCTGAGCACATCGGCTTTTTTCGGGCGGAAGCGAAGCGCCTGGGGCTGCCGCTAATGGCATCGCAAACCGCGATTCAGCCGCTGATGGTGAATGACGATGCCCTGGCATTGGCGCTGAGCCGAGAGTTGGAAGCTCGCGGCGTACTGGTTTCCGCTATCCGCCCCCCCACCGTGCCGCTCGGTACCGCGCGGCTGCGCATCACCTTGAGCGCCGCGCACAGCCGGGAAGATATTGAACAGCTGTTAACGACGCTCGAATCAGCATGTTGGGATGTGGCGCCGCAATTGTTGGAATTTCATTCGTGAGTGCACTCTACCGGGAGCGTCTGCCGTCGAGCTCGGATGCCTCTGCTGAGCTGGTGCTGCTGCACGGCTGGGGTAGCTGCAGTGAAATTTGGCGGCCGCTGTTGCCAGCACTGCGAGCGAATTTCTCGGTAACTATTATTGACCTGCCTGGCTGCGGTCGCAGCCCGCTACTGGCCGATATGTCGGTTGAATCTGTTGTGCAGGCGCTGCTGGCGCAGCTGCCCGCCCGCGCCTTATATGTGGGCTGGTCGCTGGGAGGGCTGCTGGCAGGCGAGCTGGCGCTCGCTGAACCGCAGCGAGTGAGCGGCTTGGTTCGCCTTGCCAGCAATTTGCGTTTTGTTGCCAATGAGCAGTGGTCGCTGGCCATGCCCGGAGAAGATTTTGCCGCGTTCTACACTGGCTTGCTGGAGCAGCCAGAAAAAACACGGAAGCGTTTCAATACCCTGCAATTGCAGGGCGATGTCAGCGCACGCGCGCTGCGTCGACTGTTGCCGTTGTGCCACGCGGAGCCGGAGGCGCTGCGCTGGGGGTTGGATTGCCTGCGCGAGCTGGATCAGCGCGAGACCTACGCGGGCTTGTCGTGCCCGGTGATGAATATCTACGGCAGTGACGATGCGCTGGTGCCAGCCGCCCTGGCAGAAACGGTGCCCGCTGCGCGCAGCCTGTGTTACGCCGGAGCAGGGCATATCCCTTTTTTGTCGCAGCCAGAGCAGTTTGTTAGCGACATTATCCTCTTTGAAAAAGACTGTATTGCCGAGGCGATGCCACCCGGCATTGAGCGCCATTTTGAAAAGCGCGATGTCGCGCGATCCTTCTCCCGGGCGGCAAACAGTTACGACCGTGCCGCGACCTTGCAGCGCCGGGTCGCGGACGAACTATTTAGTTTGCTTGCCCACCAGCGTGTGCCACAAACGCTGGTCGATCTGGGCTGCGGCACTGGCTACAGCTTACCGGCGTTGCGTCAGCGCTTTAACGATGCCCAGCTTGTTGGTGTCGACCTGGCTGAGGGGATGCTTGCCTATGCCAGCGAGCATCACTCTGAAGACTGCCAGCAATGGGTCTGCGGCGATGCCGAAGACCTGCCGCTGGCCGATGCCCGTGTCGATCTGCTGTTTTCCAGCCTGTCTTTGCAGTGGTGCGAAAATGTATCGGCGCTGTTTTCAGAGATTGACCGGGTATTGGCCCCGGGCGGCAAAGCCTTCATCGCAACCCTTGGCCCCGAGACCTTGTTCGAGCTTCGCGAGGCGTGGCAAAACGTTGATGGCTATGCCCATGTGAACCGCTTTATCCCCCGGCAGGCGCTGGACACGGCCATTACCGCGTCGGGGCTGCGGGTGCAGTGGCGGCAGGCTACCGAGGTGTTGTATTACCCGACGGTGACCGCCCTAACCCGAGAGCTCAAACAGCTGGGCGTGAGCAATGTGAATCGCGACCGCCCTCAGGGGCTGGCTAGTCGCAAACGCTTGCAAGCACTGCAGCAGGCCTACGAAGCATTTCGCCAACCGGCCGGGCTGCCCACCAGTTATCAGGTGTGGTACCTGGAACTGGATAAACAACCTTAGAGGAGCACCCTGATGACGCGCCGCCAAAAGCTGTTTATCGCTGGTACCGACACCGATGCGGGCAAAACCCTGATCGCCTGCGGCGTGCTCGAAGCCGCCAGGCAGCAGGGCTTGCGCACCCTGGCGCTGAAACCGGTAGCGGCGGGGGCGGAACCGGTCGATGGCGAGTTGCGTAACGACGATGCGCTGGCGTTGATGTCGGCGATGTCTGAGCCGATGAGTTACGAGCAGGTAAATCCGGTGGTTTTTGAAGAGCCGATTGCGCCGCATATCGCGGCCGAGCGGGCTGGGCGGCGTTTGAGCGCTGCCCAATTGGCGGGCTATTGCCGCGGCGCGATGATGCGCCCCGCTGACCTGTTATTGGTAGAGGGTGCCGGAGGCTGGCGAGTACCATTAAACCAGCGCGAGACCCTGGCGGACTTGGTCATCGAGCTCAATTTGCCGGTGGTTCTGGTGGTGGGAATGAAGCTCGGTTGCATTAACCATGCGCTGTTAAGCGCGGAGGCAATTCGCGGCGACGGCTTGCCGCTGGCGGGCTGGGTGGCAAATAGGGTCGACCCGGAAATGGCTCGGTTTGACGAGAATCTTGAAACCTTAAAAGCGATGCTTCCTGCGCCTTGTCTCGGCGTGGTGCCGCACCTTGGCAAGGGGGCAAGTGGTGTGGATGTGGCACCGTTTATCGACCTAGCGGCGCTGCAAATCCCCTGATGCCTTGGCGGCGCGCGCCAGTGCGCGTCGGCATTTCTCTACGGCTTCTTCCATCGTGGTGGCTTCATCGCGAGCTTGGCTAATATCCTCAAACATGGCTTTCACCGTATCTCGCTGCAGGGCATTGGAATAGATGTAGCAGTGAAAGGCGCAGCCGTTGTCTGCCGCCCATGCGGCAAACTGCTTACCCATTTCTATGACCTCGGGGGTGTGTAGCTCATAACTGCGCAGGTCGATAATCCGCGCCCAGGGGCGGCCATTTAAACGGCGAATGTGTGCGCGTAAATCGCGGCCATAGTGCTCGGCGGCTTCGGCGTTCCAGGTACCTAATAGCTCAGCGGTGATAATGTCATCGTCGCAGTGGAGTTTGTGCTCACCGTGGGGGCGGTAATTCATAGGTTTTCGTCTATGGTTCTTAGTATCTGGGGCCAAGATTAGCGTCATCCATCTTTTTGGCTAAATCCGTAGAATTCCCTAGCAAAGCGTCATAATTATGTAAGTTTATGTTTTTGCAGGGTTTAGTGCTTATTTTATTGGCCGAGATGACAAAATCCTTGATCTTTTCGGCCTTGCGCAACGTAGATAAATCGATATAGTTGTCACCGTCAACATTGCAGCGATTCATCGCTCGCAGTAACTAACGTGAGGTTTCATCATGCCGCAATATAAAGCGCCACTACGCGATATCAATTTCGTACTCAAAAATGTGCTCAACGCAAACGAGCATTTTGCGAGCCTGGCCGGCCGTGAAGAAGTGAGCGAGGATCTGCTGGACGCCATCCTTTCTGAAGGCGCCAAGTTTTCTGAAAACGTACTGTCACCGCTGAACCAAGTGGGTGACCAAGAAGGCTGTGTATGGTCGGAAGACGGCGTAAAAACGCCAACCGGCTTTAAAGAAGCCTACCAACAATTTGCTGAAGGTGGTTGGCCATCAATGACCGCCGACGCCCGTTTTGGCGGCCAGGGCCTGCCCAACTCACTCGGCCTGGTTGTGACCGAAATGGTTAGCTCAGCGTGTTGGGCGTGGGGTATGTACACCGGCTTGTCTCAGTCGGCTGCGCGCCTGCTGGAAAACTACGCCAGCGAAGAGCTGCAAAACGAATACCTGCCTAAAATGACCGACGGCACCTGGGGCGGCACAATGTGTCTGACCGAGCCACATTGCGGTTCGGATCTGGGCATTCTGCGCACCAAGGCCGAAGCCAATGCCGATGGTAGCTACAACGTGACCGGCACCAAGATCTTCATCTCGGGTGGCGAGCACGACATGATGGAAAACATCATTCACCTGGTACTGGCTCGCATTGAAGGTGCGCCAGCGGGAACCAAGGGCATCTCCCTGTTCCTGGTACCGAAATTCCTGCCCGATGCAGACAACAACGTCGGCGAGCGCAATGGCGTGAGCTGTGGCAGCATCGAGCACAAAATGGGCATCAAAGCCTCTGCAACCTGTGTGATGAACTTCGACGGTGCCAAGGGCTTCCTGGTTGGCGAAGAGAACCGCGGTCTGCAGGCGATGTTCCACATGATGAACTCTGCCCGTCTGGGTACTGCTCTGCAGGGCTTGTCTGCCGGTGAAGCCTCATTCCAAGGTGCGCTGGAGTACGCTCGCGAGCGTCTGCAAATGCGTTCACTGAGCGGCCCGAAAAACCCAGAAGGCCCCGCTGATCCGCTGATCGTACACCCCGATGTGCGCCGTATGCTGCTGACTCAGAAAGCACTGGCTGAAGGTAGCCGTGCGTTTATCTACTGGGTGGCGCAACTGGTCGACACGTTCTACTTCAGTGGCGACGAGCAAGCGCGTAAAGACGCAGAAGAGCTGTCTGAACTGCTGACGCCGATCGCCAAGGCCTTCGTTACCGAAACGGGCCTGGAGTCTGCCAACTACGGTATGCAAGTTTACGGTGGTCACGGCTACATTTCAGAGTGGGGCATGGAGCAGATTGTTCGCGACCTGCGTATCTCTACACTGTACGAAGGCACCACCGGCATCCAAGCCCTCGACCTGCTGGGTCGCAAGGTAATGGGTACTGGCGGCAAGCAGTTGATGGTCTTCACCAAAATCATTCACAAGTTCTGTGAAGAGCAGGCGTCGCGCCCAGAGCTGGAGCCGTTCATCAGCAAGCTGGCTGAACTGAACAAAGAGTGGGGCGAAGTCACCATGAAGCTGGGTGAGAAAGCCATGCAAAACCCCGACGAAGTCGGTGCTGCATCGGTGGACTACCTGATGTATTCTGGCTACATCTCGCTGGCTTACATGTGGGCACGCATGGCCGCTGCCGCCGTAGACGGCGCTGCCGACGACGAGTTCCTGAAAGCCAAGCTGCAGACTGCGAAGTTCTATTACGATCGCCTGCTGCCGCGTACTGAATCGCACAAACTGTCCATGCTCAACGGCGCTGACAGTTTGATGGAGATGCCCGAAGAGGCATTTGCGTTCTAAATTAGCAAGGTCCCAAACGAGCAACGCCCACCCTTCGGTGGGCGTTTGTGCATTGCGTTATGGATAGCGACTGATCGTCGCGAAAGAATGTGGAGAATCAGATATGCCCGAATATAAAGCGCCGCTGCGTGATATGCAGTTTGTCCTGCACGAGGTATTTAAGGCCGAGCAGCTTTGGCAAAACATGCCGGGAACCGAGGAAGTTAACCGCGAGCTGGCGGATGCGATCCTTGAAGAAAGTGCCAAGATCAATGAAAACCTGATCGCCCCTTTGAGTCAGTCTGGCCATGAAGAGGGTGTGAAGTGGGACGACGGTGTTGTCACCACACCCAAAGGGTATCCGGAAGCGTTCAAACAACTGGCCGAGGGCGGCTGGGGTGGTCTGGCGGGTGAGCCGAATTACGGCGGCCAGAACATGCCCAAGATGCTGGTACTGTTGTTCGAGGAAATGCTGTACTCCTCCAATATCGCGATGGGTCTCTACCTAACCCTGACGTCAGGCGCGGCGCTGGCCATCGACAACCACGCCTCCGATGAGCTGAAGGAAAAATATCTGCCTAACATGTACTCCGGTCAGTGGGCCGGCGCCATGTGTTTGACAGAGAGCCACGCGGGTACTGACCTGGGTATGATCCGTACCAAGGCCGAGCCACAAGCTGATGGCACTTACAAAATCACCGGTACCAAGATCTTCATCACTGGTGGTGACCACGATCTGACCGAAAACGTTATCCACCTGGTGCTGGCAAAACTGCCCGATGCTCCAGCGGGTTCTAAAGGTATTTCACTGTTCTTGGTACCCAAGGTAAAAGTGAATGACGACGGCAGCCTCGGCGAGCGCAACGGCGTGAATTGCGGCAGCATCGAACACAAAATGGGTATCAATGCCTCGGCAACCTGTGTGATGAACTTCGACGGTGCCGAAGGCTACCTCGTTGGTGAAATCAACCGCGGTCTGCAAGGCATGTTCACCATGATGAACTACGAGCGTTTGTCAGTCGGTATTCAGGGGCTGAGCGCTGCGCAAACCGCTTACCAGTGGTCTTGTGAATACGCACGTGAGCGTCTGCAAAGCCGTGCACCGACTGGCCCTGTTAACCAAGCCGGCCCTGCCGACCCGATCGTTGTACACCCCGATGTTCGCCGCATGCTGCTCACCCAGAAAGCACTGGTT
>NZ_CAXGPO010000035.1:0-31165 GCF_964011655.1 uncultured Spongiibacter sp.
GAGGCAAAAATGACCTCCAGCAGTGACAATTGGATTAGTGTGAACAGGCCCTAGCGTCCCTGAAATTCTTTGAGCTGTTTCTTCAGCTCGTCAATATCGCGCAGTCGCTCGGTGATTTTCCCCTGAAGTATTTGATTGCTTCCGCTCTGCTTGTGCGCGTAATGCAATTGGCTGGCAGCGCGCTCGAGCTGGGCGGTGAGAATAAAATACTCTGCCCTTGCCAGATGCACGCCGAGAATATTCCCCGCCAGGCCTCTGACTTCCGCCAATCGGTACCAGATTTTTGGATCGTTCTGCCGCCTTGAACTCAATGCGGTGAGCACGTCGTCGGCTTGGCGAAAGCGCTGTGCTTGCTCCAAGGCATCAGCCAAATGAAAGCTCAGCGGGTAGTTGTCCGGATTGAGCGCCAGTGCGCTGCGTAATAAATCGATGGCGGGGTCGTAGGCTTTCTGCCCAAGCAAGATGTCTGCACGGGCAAGGATATAGGCAATGCGCTGGGGGTCGTCGTCAATCAAGTCGTCGAGCTGGTCGCTGGCTTCCTGCCAGCGCTCCATCTCAGTAAGCGCCAGCACGATGCCGTAGCGGCGCGCTTCGCCATTGGCGCCTTGTTCATCCTTCCATCGCTGCAGCAGGCTCTCCATTTTTTCAGTATGATGGACGGTTGCCCGCATTTTCATAAGCTGGAAATTTAAGTTGTCGGTATAGACCTGCCGAGGGTAGTTGCGAGCACGGTTTTTGCTATCGCTAATTCGGTTCTCTGTCAGTGGGTGAGTCAGCAGAAATTCGGGCGGCTTGGCCCGTGCAAAGCGCAAGTTGGCATTCATGTTCTCAAACATTGAGGGAATGCCATTGGGGTCCATGTTGGCTCGTGCGAGGGTTTCCATGCCGACGCGGTCGGCCTCTTGCTCGTGCTGGCGGCTAAAACGCAGCTGGTTTTCAAGCGCCGCTGCCTGACTCGCCGCAATGGCGGCAATGCCCGCATCGGAGCCGGTTGTCGCCGCCAGAATGATCCCCGCTAACATGCCTGCCATGCTGGGGATACTCGCTTCGCGGGCCTTGTCGATGGAGCGGCTGAAATGGCGTTGGCTCAAGTGGGCAATCTCGTGGGCGAGTACGCCGGCAAATTGGGCCTCGTTATCACTGAACAGGAAGAGACCGGTATGCACGCCGATAACGCCGCCAGGCACGGCAAAAGCGTTGATGGTGCTATTGTCGACAACGACAGTTTCTAAGTCGCGCTGTTTCAGTTCGCTATTGGCGGCCAGCGTGTAAAGCAAGGACTCGACATAGCTTTGCAGTTGTGGGTCGCCGAGGGTTTTCACTTGTGTGCGGAACATTCTCAACCACATTCTGCCCAGCTGGTATTCCTGCTTAGCCGAATACGGTGAGGCATCGACTTCGCCTAGCTCTGGAAGCTGGCTACTGGTGTCCCTCATCGGCTGGGCCACTGCCGCGCTGCACAGTAGGATGGCGATAAGGGCGTGTAAAAATGTTCGTACCACAATGGTGTCCTTGTTTGGTGCCACCGTATAGGTAGCCGGGTTCGCCGATATAGATCATACAAGTGATAAAGGCTCAGACCTATTAAAGCGCAAAAAGTGCGTCAGTGGCATTCTGTCGCCCCCGGCTGGGGCGCTATACTGCCGGCATTTTCAGAAAGAGGTATGCTATGAGCGAGATACACTGTCGAGTGGATGCGCGTCAGTTGGACTGCCCGCTGCCGCTGCTAAAAGCCAAACAAGCATTGAACCGGATGGCGAGCGGCGAGGTCGTAGAGGTGCTGGCAACTGACGTCGGCTCACAGCGGGATTTTGCCGTGTTCGCTGCCCAGAGCGGCAATACGCTGTTGCTCGATGAAGAGCGTCAGGGGGAGTTTAGGTACCTACTCCAGAAGAAATAGCCGCTGAGCGCACCGGGCGGATGATCTAGGTTTACGAGAAAAAGGACAACCACATGCTTGGAATGGTTCGCAATTGGTTTAATCGCATCTTTGCCGAAGAAGAAACGGTAGTGTTGCTGATTATTCTTGCCGCGATTCTGTTGTTGATCCTCAGCATCGGCAATGTCCTGATCCCCATTATTGCCAGTGTCGTGCTGGCCTTTATGATGCAGGGCGTGATCGCCCGAATGTCGGCGCTGGGCGCCCGGCGGTGGCTCGCGATTGCCGTCGCGTACGGTATTTTCCTAACGGTGTTTTTTGGTGTGCTTATGCTGCTGTTGCCGTTGGTATGGCAGCAGCTGGTTACGCTGATACAAGAGCTGCCGTCGATGCTGCGAAAGCTGCAGCAGGCGCTGATGGTATTGCCTGAGCGCTCGGAGGTGTTTACCGAGGCGCAAATTCGGGAGTGGATGACGCTGGCAACCACGGAGATTGGTTCGCTGGGGCAGTACTTGGTGTCTTTTTCTCTTGCGCAGCTGCCCAATGTTGTTGGTTTGATGATCAATATAGTGCTGATTCCCATTCTGGTGTTTTTCTTCCTCAAGGATAAACAGCTGATCCTTGAGTGGTTGTCGGGTTTTCTGCCGCGTCGCCGACCTTTACTTCGCGCCGTTTGGTTGGAAATGAACGATCAAGTTGCCAATTACGTACGAGGTAAGGCAATTGAGATCGTGATCGTCGGTGTGGCTTCTTACATTTCGTTCTCGCTGATGTCGTTAAACTATGCCGCGCTGCTGGCGTTGGCAGTGGGCTTGTCGGTAGTGATTCCCTATATCGGTGCGGCCGTGGTGACATTGCCCGTCGTACTAGTGGGGTATTTGCAGTGGGGATGGGGCGGGGAGTTTTTTACCCTGTGTATTGTCTATGGAATCATTCAAGCGCTCGATGGCAATGTGTTGGTGCCACTGCTGTTTTCCGAAGCGGTGAATATGCACCCCGTGGCGATTATTGTTGCCGTGTTGGTATTCGGCGGAATTTGGGGAATGTGGGGAGTGTTTTTTGCGATCCCACTGGCGACTTTAGTGAAGGCGATTCTGTATTCCTGGCCGCGACCTCACGCCGTGAGTAACGAAGCGGAAGCCCCCAGCGAGCAAGCATCGTTGTAATTGACTCTGTAAGGAAATATTTGTGCGCGTTCTGCAACATGTCACCGTCGCTATTCTACTTATTGTTATTTCTGCCTGCGCGGCACTTACCCGCGACGCCTCGCTGTCTGGTCAGGGCGAAAGCATCATCAAGCCGGATACCGAGCAGCGCAGCTTTCGCTATCTGCGGTTGGATAACGGTCTCAAAGTATTATTGGTGTCTGATCCGGGCGCAGATAAAGCGGGTGCATCGCTGGATGTGAATGTCGGCAGCCGCCAAGACCCTCGTGACTATCAGGGCTTGGCGCATTTCTTGGAGCATATGCTGTTTCTGGGCACGCGTGCTTACCCAAAGGCGGGTGACTACCAAGCCTACATTACGGCAAACGGAGGCAGTCACAACGCCTTCACCAGTTTTGAGCACACCAACTATTTCTTCGATGTTAAGGCGGATGCGCTTGAAGGCGCCCTGGATCAGTTTTCCCAGTTCTTTGTCGCACCGCTGTTCAACGCCAATTACGTGCAGCGTGAAGTCAATGCGGTGGAGTCTGAATATCGCGCCAGACTGCGCAACGATCGCCGCCGGGAGCTGGCGGTGTTTAAAGAGCAGTTGGCGCCGCAGCATCCATTTAGCAAATTTTCAGTAGGCAATTTGCAAACCTTGCAGGCGGATCGCGAGGCGGCGTTGCGAGAGCAATTGCTGGCGTTTTACCAGCGTTATTACTCAGCGAATATCATGAGCCTGACGGTGGTGGGGCGAGAGTCCCTGGCAGAGCTGGAATCGATGGTGCGCGCGCGGTTTAGTGCGATTGAGAATCGCGAGGTGAACATCGAGCCGATCACTCAGCCGCTGTTCGAACCGCAGGCGCTGCCACGCTGGGTGACGATACAGCCAGTGCAAACGGAGCGGCGGCTGTCTATTCAGTTTCCGGTGGTTGATGCCAGCCCCCACTGGCGTGATAAGCCGCTGTCGTATATTGCGAACCTGCTCGGTCACGAGGGCAAGGGCAGTCTGTTATCGGCGCTTAAGCGCGCAGGCTGGGCCGATGGCTTGAGCGCCGGTCAGAGCCTGGATATGCAGGGTCAGGCAATGTTTGGTGTCAATATTGCGTTGACCGAAGCCGGCATGGAACACCTCGATAGTATTGTCCAACAGGTTTTTGCCTATGTGCGGTTGATTGATGAACAGGGTATTCAGGCCTGGCGGTACCGAGAGCAAAGCCAGCTCGCAGCGCAACAATTTCGTTTTCGCAACCGTCGAAATTTGACAGAGGAATTGGTGCAATTTTCCTCGGCGCTTCAGCAGTACCCGCCCGCGGAGGTATTGCGGGCGGCGTATGTAATGACGTCCTTCCGGCCGGAATTGATACGGGAATACCTGCGCAGTATGACCCCGGACAAGGCGTTTATTACGCTTGTTGCGCCGGGTGTCGATACCGACCGCCGCGAGCAGCGTTATGACGTGCCCTGGAGTGCGCGCGACATTGATGCGCAGCAACAACAGCGCTGGCGTGAGGCCGAGCCAGCGGGGCTGTATTTGCCAGCCAGTAACCCCTACATTGCTGATACCTTTACTCTGAAGGGCGATGCTGCTGCAAACGACCAGCCAAGGTTGGTGGACAATGCGCCTATCGACGGCGTGTGGTTGTACAACGACGATCAGTTTGATGTGCCTAAAGGCCGCAGTTATCTCTTGCTGGAGACGCCTGCAACGCGAGACTCGTCCTCGGCAGCTGCCGCCACCGAACTGTGGTTGCGCATGGTCAGTGATCAGCTGAACGAAGAGGCCTATGCCGCGCAATTGGCGGGCTTAGATTACAGCTTGTCGAGCAGTTGGCGCGGTGTTGAGTTGCGCTTGGGAGGGTTTGATCAGAAGCAGGCAGAGCTGCTGTCTCAGGTGCTGAATACACTGCGTCACGTCGACTGGGATGAGCAGCGTTTTGCCCGCATTAAGCAGCAGCGCCTGCGCGAGTTGCAAAATGTTCGGCGCCGTTCACCCTATCAGCAACTTTTTGCCGAACTGCCGCGCTTGCAGCAGCGACAGGAGCCCGCCCTCGAGTCTCTGCTATCAGAGACCGAAGCGCTGGGGCTTGCCGAGGTTGCGCGCCAGGCTGAGCGGGTGCTGGCGGCCTTCCGCTATCAGGTGATGCTCCACGGTAACTTCACCCAAGCGGACGCGCTGGACACGGTTGCGCAAATGATGCGAGCGCTCCCGCAAACGTCGCTGAGCACACGGCCGCAGCAACAGATTGTTAAGCTACCTGCGGGGAACGCGCTGGCGATTGTGCCCGCCGAGCACAACGATGCTGCGCTACTTCAGTATGTGCAGGCGCCTGATCAGGGAAAAATGGCCAGGGTTGCTTTGGGCTTGGCGGCGCAGATCATGAGTGCTGACTTTTATCATCAACTGCGCACCGAGAAACAGCTCGGCTACATTGTTAATGCGGGTGTATACCCCCAGCGAAATGTGGGTGGCTTATTCTTCCTGGTGCAGTCACCGGTTGCTGATGCGGCGATGCTGGCCAAGGAGATCGACGGATATATCGACGCCTGGATTGAAAATGGCGTTGATGAACAAACTTACGAGCAGTTCCGGGCGACGTTGATAAGTAAGTTAGCGGAGCAGCCGGAAAACCTGTGGGAGGCGGCAGACCGCCATTGGCGGGATCTGTTGGAAGGGTATTCGGGTTTTGACAGTCGAGACCAGTTAATCGCTGCGCTGAGGGGGCTGGAGTACACGCAGTGGTGGTCGCTTATGCGTCAAACCCTGCACGATGCAAACCGTCGCAGCTTGCTAGTGACGGTGCCAGGGCAGTGGCCGTCGGCATTGCCTGCTGGGGAGTCGCGCGCAGTGCTTGATAGGGCGGGAGTCTATTCCTTCGACTAGTATAAGTACTTGTTTTTATAGAGGTGAAACTATTTATTCATAATAAAAATATCTAGATTTTCTTGATTTATGGCGACAGGGCTGCGATGATTTCCGCGGCTCTGAAAGTGCATAGGCTTTCAGGGGCCCGAATTCTCATCGGCAGTTCTGCCCGACCCACAAGGTGGGGCAGCGCCAGATAGGCCAGGTGATCACCGTCACCAACGGCAGGCACACCCCGATTATTGATCATGGTCGGTGCGCCCGTTGACGCGGAACACATTCGAGCAAATCGCTTGCTGGTCTAGGCAGCCCACGGTATTGATAAGGACTGTGATATGTACCAAGACCCTGATTTGCGTGAAGATCTCGATCCACAGGAAACCCAAGAATGGCTGGAAGCACTGGATGGCGTGCTTAGCCATGCGGGTAGAGCACGCGCCGCTTTTCTCCTGAAATATTTGGCAAAGCATGCTGCGCGCCAGGGAACCCAACTCCCAGCGGCCATCACCACCTCATTTCGCAATACCATCGAGCCTCGCGATGAAAAACGAATGCCCGGCGACTTGTTTATGGAGCGTAAAATTCGCTCGTTAATACGCTGGAATGCGCTGGCAATGGTAATGCGGGCCAACGACAACGATGAGGGCTTGGGTGGCCACATCTCCAGCTTTTCCTCTTCCGCGACCCTTTACGATGTGGGCTTTAACTACTTTTTCCGCGGCGGTGATAAGGCCGATCTGATCTATTATCAGGGCCATAGTTCGCCGGGTATGTATGCGCGCTCATTCCTGGAGGGGCGCCTCTCGGAGCAGCAGCTCGACAGCTTCCGCCGCGAGGTGGACGGCGATGGCTTGTCGTCGTATCCGCACCCCTGGTTAATGCCGGACTACTGGCAATTCCCCACCGTTAGCATGGGCCTGGGCCCCATTCAGGCAATCTACCAAGCCCACGTAATGAAGTACCAACAGAGCCGAGGGCTGGTCGATCACGGCGATCGGAAAGTGTGGTGTTTTATGGGCGATGGCGAGTGCGATGAGCCTGAGTCTCTCGGCGCAATTGCTCTGGCGGGGCGCGAGCAGCTCGATAATTTGTGCTTTGTGATCAACTGTAATCTTCAGCGCCTGGACGGCCCGGTGCGCGGCAATGGCAAAATTATCCAGGAACTGGAAGGGGTATTCCGCGGTGCAGGCTGGAATGTCGTCAAGGTCATTTGGGGGCGCCACTGGGATCAGCTACTGGAAAAAGACAAAACCGGCTTGTTGCGCCGTCGCATGAATGAAGTGTGTGATGGTGAGTTGCAGAACTACAAAGCCAACGGCGGGGCCTACACTCGCAAGCACTTCTTCGGGAAGTATCCAGAGTTGCTGGAGCTGGTTGAAGACCTCTCTGACGACGAAATTATGTACCTGAATCGCGGTGGCCACGACCCTTATAAAGTCTACGCTGCCTACGCCAATGCCCGAGAAACCAAAGGCCAGCCTACCGTGGTACTGGCAATGACGGTTAAAGGCTACGGCCTGGGTAGCGGCGGCGAAGCGCAAAACGAAGCGCATTCGGTGAAGAAGCTCGACTTGGATGAGCTGAAAAAATTCCGCGACCGCTTTGCCGTGCCGATTCCCGACGATGAGCTGAAAAATGTCCCCTACTATCGGCCGCCGGAAGACAGTCCGGAAATGGTGTATATGCACAAGCGCCGCGAGGAGCTGGGGGGTTATTTGCCGGCGCGACAGGCTGACTTCGATGCCTTGGATGTTCCGTCGCTGGAGAAATTTTCCGCGCAGCTGAAAAACACCGGCAAGCGAGAAGTGTCGTCGACAATGGCCTTTGTTCGCATGCTATCGACCCTGGTTAAGGACAAGGCCGTGGGCGAGCGTATTGTGCCGATTGTGCCAGACGAAGCGCGAACCTTCGGTATGGAGGGTATGTTCCGCCAGCTGGGCATATATTCTTCTCAGGGGCAGCGCTACACCCCCCACGATGCCGACCAAATTATGTATTACAAAGAGTCCAAGGACGGACAAATTTTGGAGGAGGGCATCACCGAGGCCGGCGCCTTCTCTGCGTGGTTGGCGGCGGCAACCTCCTATGCGAATCACCGCTATCCAATGGTGCCGTTTTACATTTTTTACTCCATGTTCGGCTTTCAGCGCATTATGGATTTGGCTTGGGCTGCCGGTGACTCTCAGGCGCGCGGTTTCCTGATCGGTGCAACATCGGGTCGTACCACCCTCAATGGTGAAGGCTTGCAGCACCAGGATGGCCACAGCCACTTAATGGCCAATATGATCCCGAACTGCGTGTCCTACGACCCAACGTATTCTTACGAGTTGGCGGTGATTATTCAGGACGGCATGCGGCGCATGTATGCCGAGAAGGAAAATGTTTTCTATTACATCACCACGATGAACGAAAACTACTACCACCCCGATATGCCCGAAGGCAGTGAAGAGGGCATTATCAAGGGAATCTACAAACTCAAAGGCAGCACCGTTAAGAAGCCCAAGCTAAAGGTTCAGTTATTGGGCAGTGGCACCATCTTGCGTGAAGTTGAAGCGGCCGCTGAGCTGCTGAAATCCGATCACAAAGTGGAAGCGGATATCTGGAGCGCCACCAGCATTAACCAGCTGTATCGCGACGGCATGGAGTGTGACCGATGGAATTTGCTTCACCCTGAGGAGTCGCCACGCAGTGCGTATGTTAGTCAGCAGCTCAATGCGCAGTCCACGCCGGTTATTTGTGCAACGGATTATATTAAAGCCTACGGTGAACAGCTGCGCCCATATATTGATGGCCGCTATGTGGTGCTGGGTACCGACGGCTATGGTCGCTCTGACACGCGAGCGAAATTGCGCGAGCACTTTGAGGTGGACCGTTATTACGTGACGGTCGCGGCCCTAAAGGCGCTGAGTGATGAGGGCAAAATTGCTGCCTCTGTCGTGAGCAAGGCCATTGCAGACTACGGCCTTGATGCTGAAAAAATTAGCCCGATGCACCGCTAATACGAGGAGTTTTCTGTGACAAAAGAAACAATCAAAATTCCAGACCTCGGCGGTGGTGAAGGCGTTGAGGTAATCGAAGTCTGCGTTGCTGTTGGCGATGTTGTCGAGCAGGAAGACTCCCTGCTGGTTTTAGAATCTGACAAGGCGTCGATGGAAGTGCCTGCGCCAAAGTCTGGCAAAGTCGTGTCGATTGCTATGTCGGTAGGCGATAGCGTTTCCGAGGGGGATGCCATTCTCGAGCTGGAAGTGGCTGAGGGCAGCGATGAGCCTGCTTCGGAATCAGCGGCCGAGTCGGCACCCGAGCCCGACGCTGCAGCCGAGCAAACGTCAGCCGCTGACGACGACACTGATGGTGGTAACGATACTGCTGGTGCTGCGCAGCCTGCGTCGACAGCGGAGCGCACCGAAACCGTTAAGGTGCCAGATGTTGGCGGTGGTGAAGGTATCGAAGTTATCGAGCTGTGCGTTGCCGAAGGCGATGAGGTGAATGAAGGTGATTCACTGATCGTGCTGGAGTCAGACAAGGCCTCCATGGAGGTTCCTGCACCGTTTACAGGTGTGGTCAGCGCGATGTTGATCAAGGTGGGTGACGCTGCCAGTGAAGGTACGGCGATCGCAGAAATGCGTGTCGCAGGGGCGAACTCAGCGAGCGACGCGAAGGCTGAGCAAACCGCCCCGCCATCGGAAAAGGCCGATGCACCAGTGAGTGCCGAGCCCGAGCCAAAACACGAAGCCTCGGCCGCTGCGCGCGAGAGCGCCAGCACCAGCTCAACGTCGCCTGCGCCGGCTGCACCAGGGGAACAAGTATATGCTGGCCCCGCGGTGCGTAAATTGGCGCGCGAGTTTGGTATTGATCTGAGCAAAGTGTCCGGCAGCGGCCCGCGCAAGCGCATTGTTAAGGAAGACCTGCATGCCTATGTTAAGCAGTTGGCGAAAGCGCCCGCAGCGGCAGCTGGCGGCGGCATTGCGCCGATTCCTGATGTGGATTTTGCCAAGTTTGGCGAGGTGGATATTCAGCCCTTAAGCAAGCTGGATAAACTGACCGCGGCCAATATGCACCGCAGCTGGTTGAATCTTCCTCATGTGACGCAGTTTGATGATGCAGATATCACTGAGCTTGAGGACTTCCGTCGCGAGATGAAAAAAGAGGCTGAGCAGCGCGGTGTGAAGTTAACGCCTCTGCCCTTTTTGTTAAAAGCGGCGGCGGCTGCGTTGCGCGGCAATGCCAAGTTCAACGCCTCCCTCAGTGCCGATGGTGAGAGCATTGTCTACAAGCACTATGTTCATATTGGTATGGCCGTGGACACGCCAGCAGGGCTCGTTGTACCAGTGATTCGCGATGTCGATAAAAAGTCGCTTTGGGAGCTGGCAGAAGAAACCGCTGAGCTGGCCAAGAAAGCTCGGGAGCGAAAGCTTAAACCTGCGGAAATGCAGGGCGGCTGTTTCACCGTTTCCAGCCTGGGCAATATCGGCGGTACTGGTTTTACTCCCATTATCAATGCGCCGGAAGTTGCGATCCTGGGGGTTTCCAAGCTGGCCGTGAAACCCGTTTGGGATGGTGATAGTTTCCAGCCGCGCAAAATGCTGCCGCTGTCCCTGTCATATGACCACCGGGTGATAAACGGCGCGGATGCCGGCAAGTTCTTTACCGAATTGGCGCAAATGCTGGCCGATATTCGGCGGCTGCTGCTGTGACACGCCCGCTCTAGTCATTTCGGAGGATGCATCTGCAGCCGCGGTCTGTCAGCCTATGCGGCCGTTGGTAGACACAATAATAGGAATCCATTGTGAAGCAGGATAAACGCATCATTCTTGTTACTGGCGCCAGTCGCGGCGCGGGCAAGGGCATTGCGCTGGCGCTGGCCAAACCGGGGTCGACAATCTACGTGACTGGCCGCACTCAGTCCGAGGGTGATGCGGCCTTGCCGGGCACCGTCTATGCCACTGTCGAAGCCATAGAGGAGAGAGGTGCAAAGGCCATCCCCTTAATTTGTGACCACCGGGACGATGAGCAGGTACGCAAAGCGCTGGCTGTGATTGAAGCCGAGCAGGGACGTTTGGATATTCTCGTCAACAATGCCTTGCTGGTGCCCGAGGGCTTGACCCTGCCGGGGCCGTTTTGGGAAAAGCCGCTGGCGTTGCAGGATATTCTCAATGTTGGGCTGCGCTCTAGTTATGTGTCGTCGTACTACGCGGCGCCACTGCTGCTAAAGAGCGCAAAGGGGCTGGTGGTGAATACCTCCTCAGCGGGAGGGCGCTGCTATATGCACGGCCCGGCCTACGGTGCCGGGAAGGCGGGTGTGGATAAAATGGCCCATGACATGGCCGTGGATTTTCGCTCACATGGCGTCGCCGTTGTGTCGCTGTGGATGGGGTTGCTGAAAACCGAACGCAGTATGCAGGTCTTCGACGCGCAACCCGAACTCTACGCCGATGCGGTGGCGGCGGCCGAATCGCCTGAGTTTCCCGGTTTGGTGATAGACGCGCTGTACCGCGATGCAGCATTGATGTCGCGCAGTGGCAAAGTCTTCTACGCGGCAGAGCTGGCCGAGGAATACGGGCTGGTGGACATTGATGGCAAGCTGCCCCCGTCGCCGCGTGCCATGTTGGGTAAGCCCCCCAAATTTAATGATGCGATCGTGGAGTGAGCCGGAAAAAGCTGTCATCCGTTTGGGGGATTAGTGTCTCGAAGGCCCTTCTATAAAATTTACACCACAAAAATAGCTCTCGGCAGGCGCTTTCTCTGCGCCTGCTCGGGCACATCATGTTTTTCTGTTTACCTGGGGGCGGGCAGCCATGAGTCAAATCGTAGCGGGATTACCCGAGGGGCAGTATGTCACCCTCGACAATGGCCACCGCATTCACTACCTGGATCAGGGTGACGGGCCTGTCGTGGTATTTCTGCACGGCAGCGGCAGCGGCGCCAGTGGACACAGCAACTTCAAATACAACTACCCGTGGTTTGTTGAGCAGGGCTTCCGAGTGGTGGTGCCCGACCTGATAGGTTATGGGTATTCCGATAAGCCTGATGACGTTGACTACCCGCTGGACTTTTTCGTCGAGTGTGTGCACCAAACACTGCGTCATATTGGCGTGGAGCAATACTGCCTGATTGGTAATTCCTTGGGTGGAGCCATTGCGCTGAAATATACCCTCGACTACCCAGAGCGGGTCACTAAGCTGGTGCTGATGGCGCCCGGCGGAATAGAGCAACAGGCCGACTACTTTCATATGCCCGGCATGCAGATTATGAAAGAGGTCTTTACCTCTGGGCCGATGGCCCCGGAGCGCTTGGAAGACTTTATTCGTCGCGGCCTGGTGTTTGATGATGCCGTGGTCGACGAGCAGCTGGTCAATGAGCGCTGGGGAATTTTTCAGCAACAGAACAGCCAGGTTATCACCACCATGACGGTGCCCGATATGACAGAGAGGCTGGGTGAAATCACCTGTCCAACCCTGGCGTTCTGGGGCGTCAATGAGCAAATGATGCCCGAGACCGGCATTATGAAATTGGCGAAGGGCATCGCTGATATTCGCCTTACGTTGGTGTCTCGCTGTGGGCATTGGGTAATGGTTGAGCACCGCGAGCTTTTCAATCGCCAAACCCTCGACTTTTTGCAGAACGGATAAATTATGGATAGCGCCAAGATCAATGCATTGGGTGATGAGCTCTACAACGCCCTGCGCAGCCAGCAAAGCATTGCCCCGCTGACCGAGCGTGAGCCGGACATTACCATTGACGATGCCTACTACATTTCCCTGCGCATGCTTAACCGCCGTCAAGAAGACGGGGAGAAGGTGGTCGGAAAAAAAATCGGTGTTACCAGTAAAGTGGTGCAGGAAATGCTCGGCGTACACCAGCCGGACTTTGGTTTTTTAACCGACGCCATGACCTTTGCCAATGGTGCAAAAGTGCCGGTAGCCGGTCATTTGATTTCCCCCCGTGCCGAGGCGGAGATCGGTTTTCGGTTGAAGAAAGACCTGCAAGGCCCCGGCGTTACGGAGGCGGATGTATTGGCCGCAACCGACGCCATTATGCCCTGTTTTGAGATTGTTGATTCGCGTATCGACAATTGGAAAATTGCCATTCAGGACACCGTGGCGGACAACGCCTCCTGCGGTGTTTACGTGCTGGGTGAGCAAGAGGCAGACCCCAAAGACTTCGACCTGCCCGCATTGAAAATTCGCGTATGGAAAAACGGTGAAATTCTCAGTGAAGGCTTGGGCAGTGCGGTGCAGGGTAACCCACTAACCGCGGTGGCGTGGCTGGCAAATACGCTGGGGCGCTTCGGTATTCCGTTCAAAGCGGGAGAGGTGATTCTCTCTGGTTCTCTGGTACCGCTGGAGCCGGTGCAAGCAGGTGACAGCCTGCGCATGGAGCTGGAAGGTATCGGCGATGCAGAAGTGCATTTCGTCTGATTGCTAGATCTAGAACAACAACATCTACCTATTCGGAGCACATAGCGGTGCTCTACTGACAGTGAGAAATCTTATGGCTGAAAAAATTCGCGCGGCCATCATCGGGCCGGGCAATATTGGGACCGACCTGCTGATGAAGGCAATGCGCTCGGAGCTGATTGAACCCGTTTGGATGGTCGGTGTTGACCCCGAATCACCCGGCTTGGCCCGCGCCAAAGAAATGGGCATGAAGGTCACCTCGGAAGGCGTGGATGGTATGTTGCCGACCATGCGTGAGGACGGTGTGCAAATCTGTTTTGATGCAACCTCAGCCTATGTTCACGCCGAGAACTCGCGCAAAGTGAACGAGCAGGGTGCGTTGATGATCGATTTGACGCCGGCGGCGATCGGCCCATTTTGTATCCCACCGGTCAACCTCAGCGATGCAGTGGCCGAAAAGTGCATGAATGTGAATATGGTGACCTGTGGCGGACAGGCAACCATTCCAATGGTTGCAGCCGTGTCGCGCGTGCAGTCGGTGAGCTACGGCGAAATTGTTGCCACGGTAAGCTCCAAGTCTGTGGGGCCCGGCACACGTAAAAATATCGACGAATTCACCCGCACAACGGCGGGCGCGGTAGAGAAAGTGGGCGGCGCTCGCCAGGGTAAGGCGATTATCGTGATTAACCCGGCAGAGCCACCGCTGATTATGCGCGACACCATTCACTGTTTGACTGACGACGAGCCGGATCAAGAGGCGATTCGCAAATCGGTGGATGACATGGTTGCCGAGGTTCAAAAATACGTACCGGGTTACCGTTTGAAAAATGGTCCCGTTTTCGATGGCAATCGCGTTTCCATGTTTATGGAAGTAGAGGGGCTCGGGGACTTCCTGCCCAAGTATGCGGGTAACCTCGATATTATGACCGCCGCGGGCCTGCGCACCGCAGAGATGTTTGCCGAAGAGATTCTGGCAGGCCGTTTTTCACCATCGGCCGCCTGAGGGGATAGTCATGGATATTCAAGGTAAGAAAGTCGTTCTGCACGACATGTGTTTGCGCGATGGTATGCACGCTAAGCGTCACCAGATTTCTCTGGATGAAATGGTCAGTATTGCCAGTGGCCTCGATGAGGCGGGCATGCCACTGATCGAAGTGACTCACGGTGACGGTTTGGGCGGTAGTTCGGTTAACTATGGTTTCCCAGCGCACAGCGATGAAGAATACCTGAAGGCCGTAATCGGTGCGGTTAAGAATGCAAAAATTTCGGCGCTGTTGCTGCCCGGTATTGGTACGGTCGACCATTTGAAAATGGCCGCTGATCTCGGCGTATCAACCATCCGCGTGGCGACGCATTGCACCGAAGCGGATGTATCAGAGCAGCACATTGGCATGGCCAGTGAGATGGGCTTGGATACCGTGGGCTTCTTGATGATGACCCATATGATTGGCGCTGAGGAAATCGTCGAGCAAGCCAAATTGATGGAATCATACGGTGCCAACTGTATTTACTGCACCGATTCCGCTGGCTATATGCTGCCCGATCAGGTGCAAGAGCGCATTGCGCTGTTGCGCAGCGAGCTGAAGCCAGAAACCGAGCTGGGCTTCCACGCTCACCACAACCTGAGCCTGGGCGTCACGAACTCGCTGGTGGCAATCGAGCACGGTGCTAACCGTATCGATGGCTCTGTGGCCGGCCTGGGCGCCGGTGCAGGCAATACGCCGCTGGAGGTATTGGTGGCTGTGCTTGATCGTATGGGCGCGGATCACGGTATTGATCTGTATAAAATTATGGATGTCGCCGAAGACCGCGTGACTCCCATTATGGATCACCCCATCCGTATCGACCGGGACTCCCTGACTCTGGGCTACGCGGGCGTATACTCATCTTTCTTGTTGTTCGCGAAACGCGCCGAAGCGAAGTACGGTGTGTCGGCCCGAGATATACTGGTTGAGCTTGGCCGCCGCCGCACCGTTGGTGGACAGGAAGATATGATTGAAGACTTGGCACTCGACATGGCTAAGGAACGCGGCTTGCTCTAAGCCCTGATCGCCAGACGCCAGTCCGGCAATATGAAACGGCCCCAGCTGGGGCCGTTTTCGTGTCTGGCTGTTCGTTCCAGGTAAGTAGGGCGTTCGCGCAGCAGCGGTCAGGTGTTAAAGGCCTGTATCGCATACCCATCTCGGTTATACTCACTGCATGTAAAAAATAACAAGGCATACAGACGTTACGATGTTGATCGATCCAAAGTTTGACCGCCTCCTGGCTAGTGTTTATCAAGGGCCGTTGGAAGAGGAACCCTGGGAAGGCTTCTTGTCTGAGTTGTCTCAGGTCATGCAGGCGGTGTCGGTCACGCTGGTGTTAAACCCCCCGTCGGAGCAGGGCCGCGGCGTCCTGCGGGTGCTGGGTGGCAGCACCGTAGAGGGTATGGACCAGTACCAAAAGCGGCTATTTGCTATGGACCCCTTCCTGTCGCTTAAGCCGGGTGAGGTCAAAAGCTTGATGGAGCTGGTGTCAGTAGATGACTGGTTGACCAGCGAGCTGTACCTGATGTGTATGAAGCCCTGCGGGCTCTACGATACCCTCGGTGTCGATATCCATGTTCCGGGTGAAATGAATGCCGGCTTGCGCGTGGCGCGCAGTGAGTCTGCGCCGGTTTTTGATCAGCACGACAGGGACTTGATTCACGCGCTGATGCCCCATTTGGAAAGAGCCCTGCGCCTGCATGTACGGCTCAATATTATTGAGTCAGAGCGCGACCTCTACGCCGGTGCGGTGGAGAGCCTGTCGCTGGCGACGATCATCCTCGATGAAAATGGCCGCTTGCTAAACTGCAACAAAATGGCGAAAAATCTGGTCGCACGTGAGCCCGAGGTGAAAATCGAGGACGGCTATCTGATGCTGGGTGATCAGGCCACAACCAAGAAGTTGCAGGGGCTGATTAACCGCATTCTTGATCACCGGGATCAACACGAGCCCGCAGTGGTTGAGGCGATGCGGGTTCCCCGCGACGGCGACTTCGCCGACCTGGGGGTGATTGTTCGCCCCGTGCCATTGACCGAATGGTCGGAGGGGCAGTCTGTACCGACGGTGGCAATTTTTATTAGCGATCCGGAATATGGGGCAGAGGCGCCGGTCAATATCATCATCCAACTGTTCGGCTTTACCCCAACTGAGGCGCAGCTGTCGTTATTGCTGGCTGATGGCTTGAGTCTGGATGAAGCGTCGGAAGCGCTGGGCATGAGCCGCAACACCGCACGCACCCATTTGCGCTCAATTTTCTCCAAAACCGGCGTTAGTCGGCAGACCTTGCTGGTGCGCCTGATTTTAAAGAGCGTCGCTCAGCTGGCAGATTAAACCTGCGGTTCAATTCAAGAAAGAGGGGCAAAGATGGAGAAAGTTGCCACAGGCCTGCTGGTGCTCGTAGGCATTATTCATCTCCTGCCCGTTGCCGGGGTGTTGGGCGCGGATCGCCTTGCCGCTTTGTATGGCATTGCCCTGAGTGAGCCCAATATCGAAATCCTGATGCGTCACCGAGCCATTTTGTTTGGACTTCTTGGCCTTTTTTTAGTGTACGCCGCTTTCCAGCCATCGCTGCAAACATTGGCCATCGTCGCAGGCTTAGTCAGCGTTGTGTCCTTCATCGCTATTGCGTGGTCGGTTGGCGGTTACAATGAGCCCGTTCGCAAGGTCGTCATCGCAGACATTATCGCTGCCGTTGCGCTCATTGCTGCAGGGGTGATCAATCTCGTTGGCCGCAACCAAATCTAACAAAGTAATCGGCCCGATGGGCCTGCACAGAACGCCCTTGTCTGGGCGCTGATTATTGCCGGCGACCGTCGCTGCCTTCCTCTCTCGTAATGCCGTTACAGGCTGCTTCGTGCAGCAGTATTGCCCGTTTGCGCGTGACACCCCAGCGATAGCCGCCGAGCGCGCCGGTCTGCCTGACTACGCGGTGGCAGGGAATGAGCAGGGCGACGGGGTTGCTGCCAACGGCGCGGCCAACCGCACGAGCGGCTTTGGCTTGACCGATGCGCTGCCCCAGCTGGCCATAGGTACTCAACTGTCCAGGCCGGATCGCCAGCAGCGCCCGCCACACCTGTAACTGAAAATCACTGGCTAGCAGATGTAGCGAAAGCGGCTCACCATGGCTGTGACTGAATGCGCGACGCAGCAGTTCCTGAGAGTCTTTATGCTCCTCTGAGAACTGTGCCGCTGGCCAGCGCTGTTGCATCGCCATCAGCTCCTCGCGCCCATCCCCGAAGGCAAGCGCACAGATGCCGCGCTGAGTCTGTGCGATAAACACCTCGCCGAAAGGCGAGTCGCCGTTTCCCCAGCGAATGCGCAGGTTCTCACCGCGCGAGCGATAGTCTCCCGGCGTCATTGCTTCGATTCGAATAAAGTGGTCGTAGAGCCGAGAACTGCTGCTTAACGACAAATCCTCGCTGACATTCAGTAGAGGTTGGCCGGCAGATAGCAGCTGTTTCGCCCGCTCAACGGTGATGAGCTGAGAAAAGCGCTTAGGGCTAATGCCAACCCAGCGGCTAAACATGCGCTGAAAATGTCCGGCGCTAATGTCCAATTTGTCGGCAAGCTCGTCCAGGCTGAGCATGCCCTGCTGGCTGTCCAAAATATGAAGAGCGTGTTCAATGCGCTGGTAGTCAGAGGGCACGATGGGTTTCCTTTATGCGAGCTTGAGACAAGCATAACGCTTCTATCGTACCGGTCGAGCTGATTCTTGCGCTTATTGGCGGCCGTAGGCGCATAGGCAACGCGGTAAGGATCGCCACTGAAGTGGACGCTACGCGGCCAAGAGGAGTCTGGTTCAGCGGGCCTACGCGACGTCTAGCAACTCTGTGCCCTGTTGCACCAGCGTACCCACAGAGTGATGGGCGACCGGATTATAGGCAAGCCAACTGCTTTGCATCGCCATGGGTTTATCGAGTTGTTCGCGATTCAGTTGCTCCACGTCGTGTTCGATGCGTCGCATGAAGTGCGCCACCTGTTCGTAGGGGCAATCGTTGAGAAGGCAGCCAAAGTGCTGATCGTCGATGCGAGCAACCAAGTCCGCTTCGCGACAGGCCGCAGCCAGTTTTTGCGAAAACAGGGAAATGACGTCGGGTGTCAGCGTGCCGTCCTCACCGTCGATGGGGGCGGTTAGGCGGAAAAAGACAGCGCTGATCGGCACGTCGCTGCGGGCACAGGCGTGCATCAGTTTATCAGCGAGCAATTCAAACCCCGATCGGTTGCACAGCCCGGTCGTTTCATCCGTTGTCGCCAGGTAGCTTGCGCAAAGTTCGCGCTCGGCAATTCGGGCAAGGTCCTCGAGGGTTTCAATTTCATCGCTGGACAAGTCCCGAGGCTGTTGATCGACGACGCAGAAAGCGCCCAGCCGCTCGCCAGTTACCGCGTACAGGGGAAAGGCGGCATAAAAGCGGATATTGGGTGCGTGTACCACCAGCGGGTTATCGACAAAGCGCTCGTCTTTGAGGGTGTCGTTAACGATGAACACGCCATCTTGCAAAATGGTGTGACCACAGAACGAAATATCGCGGGGTGTTTCCTCAACGCCCTCGAGTCCGGCGCTGGATTTGAACCACTGTCGGTCGTCGGCGACCAGGCTGACCAGAGCAGCGGGGGTGTTAAGCATTTTGCACGCCAGTCGGGTCAGGCGATCAAAGCGCTCTTCCGCTGGTGTGTCGAGGATATTGAGCAATGAGAGCGCGGCCAAACGCTTCTCTTCGTTGTGGGGTTTTCCGGGCGCTTTCATCAGAGATTCTCGCTGCACAGAAACAGAATGGCAATATTGTAGCGCGTCGGGCGAGAATTCCAGTAAGGGTTTTAACCTAGCCTGATGCACCATCTTGTGGCGTTGTTAAACGGTGGTTAAACAATACTGAAAAATGGAGAAAAATCTAATAAAAACAGTGTGTTGTGATATTTTTTTGGTCGTCTAAACGGATTATAGAAGGCTTGCCTTGGCTGTGTGAGAATTTTCACCGTGATAGCAGGGCCCCGGCCAGAGGGTCTGCCGAATAACCGAGGAGAGAAAAATGAGCGAGCCCGCGCAGGCACCGCGTCAGCCCCATATTATCGAAGCTAAGGAATTGCCAGACCGCTATGGGCGGGGATGGTATTGTTTGGGGCTGGCCAGCGAATACGATGAAAAGCCGGTCAAGCTAAACTACTTTGGCACCCGCATGGTTGCGTATCGCGGGGAAGATGGTCAAGTCCATATTCTCGACGGCTACTGCCCTCACATGGGGGCAGACTTGAGTGAAGGCTGCGTGGAGGGTAACTCCATTCGTTGCCCATTCCACTCCTGGCGCTGGGGCGCCGATGGTGTGTGCGATGAGATCCCCTACGCCAAGCGCATTCCCCCGAAAGCGGTTATCCGCAGCTATCCAACGCTGGAAGAGAATCACCTGTTATTCATGTGGTACGACCCAGAGGGCCTGCCTCCTATCGAAGACCAGCGTCCGCCGCGCATCGATGACCTGTTCAGCCCGGACTGGACGATCTGGCAAATGGATCTGATGACCATCAATACCAACAGCCGGGAGCTGGTGGATAACATGGCAGATGTGGCGCATTTTGGGCCGATTCACGGCGCGCCTATCAAAGAGTTCAAGAACATTGTTCACAAGCATACCTATGAACAAGTCTTGGTCGGTGGCAGCGAGCTGTTGGCGGAAGATGGCGAACTAACCTCCAGTGCCAAATACTTCGGTCCGGCATACATGAACACGTACATGACTGGCCAGGTAGAGGGTATGGACGTGGAGTCGCGCTTGCTGGTGACCCATGTTCCCATCGACCAAAATAGCTTTGACCTGCGGTTTGGTGTGGCGGTTAAGAAAATCCCGGGTATGAGTGACGAGCAGAACAACGAGATGGCGCGTCAGTACACGGAGCAGAACCGGACAGCGTTCTTCCAGGATGTACATATCTGGCATACCAAAACCCGTGTTGATAACCCGGTATTGTGTGATGGCGACGGCCCAATCAATCGCCTGCGTCAGTGGTACAACCAGTTCTACGTGGATCGTGCGGATGTACCTGAGGTCTTTAACGAGCGCCGTGAGTACACAGTGGATTACGCCATTCGCAATGGCTAATGGCATTGTGCAGCGAATTTAATAATCGATAACACAGGATAAACGCATGGATGTACGCAGTTTAGGCTACGTCGTAATCGAGTCGGCAGAGCCGTCGAAGTGGTTGGAATACGGTCGGGACATTCTCGGCCTGATGCCTGCGCCGAATATGCCGGACGACGGCAATGTTTACTTGAAAATAGATGAGCGTCCGTTTCGCTTTGCCATTGTCAAAGGTGACGCGGAGCGACTGAGCCGCTGCGGTTGGGAACTGCGTGATGCGCAAGACTTTGCCGATGCCAAGCAGCGCTTGACCGAGGCGGGAGTCGCCTTTGAAGAGGGTAGCAGCGACGATGCCAAGGCGCGGCGCGTGCGCGAATTGATCGTATTGAAAGACCCCTCGGGTAACGAGCTGGAGCTCTATTGGGGCGGCGAACTGGACTTTGCTAAATTTGTTTCACCACTGGGTATCAGTGGCTTTGAAACGGGTTTCAATGGCGACATGGGCCTGGGGCATGCCGTGCTGCCAGCAGCTAAGCTCAGCGAAACGCACACGTTCTACAAAGACGTGCTCGGCTTTGGTGACAGTGACTACATGCACTTTCACTTCTCGCCAGATCCCAATGACCCCGGTCAGGGCTTGAACTTTATGCACGTGAATAACCCGCGTCACCACAGCCTTGCGCTATACGAAGACAGCAGCAACCCGGTGGGCTGTGTTCACCTTATGCTGGAAGTGAAAGACACCGATGAAGTGGGTTACTGCCTGGATCGCGTTGAAGCAGCGGGAATTCCCATTGTTTCGACCCTGGGGCGCCATACTAATGACCGGATGCTGTCGTTCTACATGGCAACACCAACAGGCTTTGCCATGGAGTTTGGCACCGGTGGTTTGCAGGTGGATTGGGACGATTTCACGCCAACCGTGACATCGCTGCCCAGCCTCTGGGGGCACAAGTTCAACATGCCTGACGCCTAAAGCCCGGTAAAATCCTTTGCCCGCTGCACCGCGTAATGGGGTAGTGGGCGGTAAATCATAAGACCAAAGACAGAATACAACAGGAGAGCGGTGATGAATTTTGAAACCATGATGGCTGCAATCAAAGAATTGCAGCCAGTATTTCGTGAGCGTGCACCGCAAACGCGCCAAGAACGTAAAGTGCCTCAGGCCTCGATTGATGCCCTGCAAGATGCGGGCTTTTTCCTGAGCTTGCAGCCCAAGCGCTACGGCGGCTTGGAAATGAAGCCGCAAGAATTCTTTAAACTGCAAATCGCCATTGCCGAGGCGTGTATGTCTACGGCGTGGGCCAGTGGCATTATCGCGGTTCACGCCGTGCAGCTGGCGATGATGGATGACCGCGCGCAGCAGGCCGTGTGGAACGATTCGATCCATACACGTATTTCTTCCTCCTATGCGCCAATGGGTAAAGTGACGCCCACTGAAGGCGGTTTTAAACTCAGCGGTCGTTGGGGCTGGTCAAGTGGTAGCGACCACTGCACCTGGGTGCTGCTGGGCGCAATCGTACCGGGCGAGGGCTACCGTACTTTCTTGGTGCCGCGCAGCGACTACGAAATTATCGATACTTGGCAGTCGATGGGCTTGGAAGGCACCGGCAGCAACGACATCGTGGTAGACGACGTATTTGTGCCCGACTACATGACCCACAAGCAAAGCGATGGCTTCGCGGGAACAAACCCCGGTTTGGCTGTGAACGACGCGCCCTTATACCGCCTGCCTTGGGCGCAGAGCTTTATTCGCGTTGTCTCGACCCCGGCTATCGGTGCCTGTAAGGCGACCGTGGAACTCTATAAGCACGCGGTGTTGAATAAAGCCAGTGGTGACCCCACTAAACTCGCGGGCGATACCCAGGTGGTAGAGCGCATTGCGGCGGCCCTAAACGGTATCGACGAGATGGAGACCATTCTCTTCCGTAACTTCGATGTGATGTTGGCGCAAATTGAGCGCGGCGAAGAGATTCCTCTGGAAGACCGTGTTCGCTATCGCTACCAGGCATCTCTGGTTATCAGCAAGAGCATCGATATTGTCGATTCACTGTTTGAAGTGGCCGGTGGTCACTCTGTATTCAATAACAGTGAAATTCAGCAGCGTTTCCGTGATGTGCACACCGCCCGTGCCCACGTTGCTAACAACCCCACCGGCTTTGGCCGTAACTTCGGCGGCGTTGCTCTGGGTATGGAAAACGGCGACTTCTTCATTTAAGCGTCGCAAAGTTTTACTCCTACCGACAAGCCCGGCATTCGCCGGGCTTTCTGCTTTCTGGCCCTTAATTTGGCAAGGGCAAACCCGTATAGAAAATCTCCGCCTGCAGTCGCAAGCTGTGCAAAACCTCTAAAGGTCTTCTGGCTGCCGCCGATATATGCATTAAGGGGCCAGCTGTCAGGTCGAATTGGCAGAGTCTGTATAGCGGAGAAATATCTTGGATATAGCAACCCTGCTGGGAATGTTTGGCGCATTGGGCGTGATTATTGCGGCCATTGTTTTTGGCGGCAGTGCCGGTGGCTTCGTCGATATCCCCAGTCTGTTGATCGTAGTGGGCGGCGGAACATTTGCCAATCTGGTGAAATTTCCGCTGGATCAAACCCTGGGCGCCTTCAAGGTTGCCTCGCGCGCCTTCTTTCACAAGCCAACCAGCTCATCACAGCTAATTAACGAGTGCGTTGAACTGGCAGGTATCGCGCGCAAAGAGGGGCTGCTGGGTCTGGAGTCGCAGGAAATTACCAATGAATTCCTCAATAAAGGTGTGCAGATGGCCATTGATGGTCACGACCCTGCCTTTGTTAAGCGCTTATTAAACAAAGAAATCAATCTGACGATTGAGCGTCAGGAAATGGGTGAGGCGGTCTTCCGTGGCTTCGGGGACTCCGCGCCGGCAATGGGCATGATTGGTACCCTCGTCGGCTTGGTGCAGATGATGTCCAATATGTCTGATCCCAAGGCGATTGGCCCGGCGATGGCAGTTGCGCTGCTTACTACCCTGTATGGCGCTGTGCTGGCAAATGCTGTTGCGCTGCCAATGGCGGACAAGCTGAATTTCCGTACCCAGGAAGAGCGTCGCAATCGCCACCTGATACTGGAGGCGGTTGACGGCATACAAGAGGGCTTGAACCCGCGGGTGCTCGAATCACTGCTGTCGACCTATCTGCCCGACAATGCCCGCGATAAAGAAGAAAAGGCTGAGGAAGCCTAGTGGAAGACGTCCCCGAGAAAAAAGCGGCGGCCGGAGCGCCTGCCTGGGTACTAACCTTTGCAGACTTAATGTCCTTGCTGCTGGCTTTTTTCGTTCTGTTGTTCTCATTCTCCGAGATGGACAAGCAGAAATTCAAGGAGCTGTCGGGCTCTATGCGCGATGCCTTCGGGGTACAGCGGGAGGTTCCCGCCTTTAAGCCACCGATTGGTACCAGTATTATCGCGCGAGACTTTAGCCCCGGTCGGCCAACGCCAACCGTCGAAAACCAAGTTCGCCAACAAGCCGTCAATGAAATGCGCATCTACGCTGAAATGGCAATTGACGAATCCGAGCGGATTAGCAAAGAGGAGCTGGAGGCTGATCTGCAAAAGGTAAAACGCCACTTGGATATCGAGATTCGCGATGGCTTTGTAGAGGTTGATGATGACGGGGAGCGGGTGATTACGATCCGCATCAAGGAGATGGGCTCGTTTCCCTCTGGCAGTGCCGAGCTCAACAATGACTTTAAACCGGTGATCAATAAAATCGCCGAGTTGGTGGGGGATATTGGCGGCCACGTGGTGATTGCCGGCCACACCGATAATCTGCCAATCAGCACCTCGCGCTTCCGCTCAAATTGGGACCTGTCTTCCGCGCGAGCCGCAACGGTGCTGGAGAGTATTGCAGAGCGCAGTGGCCAGCCAGCCGAGCATTTCCGCTTAGCCGGGCACGCCGATACCCGACCCTTAGATACCAACAGCACGGCGGAAGGGCGGGCGCGCAACCGCCGTGTTGAGGTTATTTTGCTGAGAGGGGGTGTCCACGACTCCGCTGTTGGTCCGGTCTATGGTGGTCGCGAAGCATCGGTGCTTGAGTAGCGCCAGAAATATTCTCTCCTGACGTCGAACCGCAATCTTCGGCGGTGTAACATGGTGAGCGGCAACTTAGCCGTTTCAGGGAGTGTAAAGAGATCACCATGCGTCGTACCAAAATCGTAGCCACTGTCGGTCCCGCCTGCGATTCAGAAGCGCTCTTGCGAGCAATGATATCCGCGGGCGTGAACGTGTTCCGCTTAAATTTTTCCCATGGCAGTGCCGAGGAGCACAAGGCGCGCTGTCAGATGATTCGGGAAATCTCTGCCGAAGAAGACCGCTACGTCGCAGTGCTTGGCGATCTGCAGGGGCCAAAAATCCGTCTGCGCACACTTGCCGTCGATGCCATTGATGTCGCGCCGGGCGACGAGCTTATTCTCGATACTCGCTTAGCGGATGGTGAGGGCGATGAGCGTCATATCGGGGTCGATTACCAACCGCTTGCCCGTTCGGTGGCGGCCGGTGATACCTTGCTTATCGACGACGGTCGGCTGCAATTATCAGTGGTAAGTGTGGAGGGCGAAGCGGTGCATTGCCGAGCGGAGAGCATCGGTATATTGCGCTCGCGAAAGGGAATCAATCGCCTGGGGGGTGGCCTTTCGGCGCCGGCACTGACAGACAAAGACTTAGCCGATATCAAGCACGCAGCGGAAATGGATCTGGATTTCATTGCCATTTCCTTTCCCAGCAGTGCGGCTGATATCAATGATGCGCGGGACAAGCTTCAGAGCGCGGGTTGCCACGCGCAGATCATCGGCAAGATTGAACGCGCCGAAGCGGTTGCCGAGGACGAACATCTCGATGCGCTCATTCGCGCTTGCGATGGCGTGATGGTGGCACGTGGCGACTTGGGGGTTGAAATTGGTGACGCCAGCCTGATCGGCTTGCAGAAGCATATTATCAAGCGGGCGCGGGTGCTCAACCGGCCGGTGATCACTGCCACCCAGATGATGGAATCGATGATCAGCAATCCCATTCCCACTCGCGCAGAGGTGTTTGATGTCGCCAATGCGGTGCTCGATGGTACCGACGCGGTGATGCTGTCTGCCGAAACGGCTGCGGGCCAGTATCCGCTGGAAACCGTTAAGGCCATGTCGAGAAACTGTATGGGGGCGGAGCGCTATCCCTCGGCGCGAAAATCCAGTTACCGGATCGAGCGCAGCTTTGAGTCCGTTGAAGAAACCCTGGCAATGAGTGCCGTGTTCGCCGCCAACCACCAAGTTGGGGTGAAGGCCATTGTGTCCTTAACCGAAACCGGGCGAACGGTGTTGTTAATGTCGCGACTGACCTCGGGCATTCCGATTTTTGCGTTTAGTCGCAATGCCGCAACCTGCCGCAGGGTGAGCCTCTATCGCGGGGTGTTTGCGGTATCCAGCGCAGGACCGTCGCCCGCGGTGCACGACTGTATTGAAACGCTGAAAGCGGGTGGCCATGTCGATGCCGGTGATTTGATCATTATGACCATGGGTGACCAGGTTGGCGTGGATAACCACACCAATACCATGAAGATCGTTCGCGTACTGTAAGCAGGGGCCAGTCTGCTGGCCCCATTCAAGGCATCATTTATTTTTCGTTGTCGGCGTTAGCGGCGTCCAAAAACGCGGGCTTTTCACCGCCGCCGTGCACAGTGAGCGCTGCACCGCTCACGTAGCTGGCCATGTCACTGGCCAGGAATAAACAGGCCTCGGCAATATCGTTGGGAACCGCCATTCGTCCCAGTGGGATCGTTTCGCCCACTGCCGCAATACCGGCTTCGTCGCCGTAGTGCAAATGGGACTGTTCGGTGCGGATCAGGCCGGCAATAATTGTGTTGCTACGCACCTTGGGCGCCCACTCCACGGCAAGGGAGCTGCTCAGGTTCAACAGGCCGGCTTTTGCTGCGCCATAGGCGGCGGTACCCGGCGACGGGCGCTGGGCGCTCACTGAGGCAATATTGACGATGCTGCCGCCTTCCTGCTGCTGCATCACCGCATTGCAGGCCTGGGCAAAGAAGAGTGGCGCGAGCAGATTGAGACGCACGATGGATTCAGAAAACCGTGGCGAGGCGGTGGCCGCATCGGCATAGGGGGCGCCGCCGGCGTTGTTGATCAGCACGTCGATGCGACCAAATTTCTCTTTCACGCTGTCGACAAAGGCCTGGACAGCGTCCGGGTCGCGAACATCCAGCGCGCTGAACCACGCTTCCCGACCCTCAGCACTGGGTAGGCTGTCAGGCTCACTGCGACCGCAGATCGCTACGTCTGCCCCGGCAGCCAAAAACCGTTCGCTGATACCGCGGCCAACACCTTTTCCGCCGCCGGTAACGATGACGACTTTACCCGTAAAATCCAGTGCGTTTTGCATTCCTTTTTACCTACCTTGTGTCCTGTCATGTTAGTGTTTGCAGCGGCTTGGCTTCTTGCGAGCCAATAATCGCCGCGAAATTTTTGGGCGACAGTTTATCGCTTTAGCCCACGATTTAATATGACCGTATTTTTATGCGTAAATGACTTGTTTTGTCAGTGCCAGTTATAGTGCCCACGTTATACTGGCGATCGGTTTGATGTGCTGGGAGCCTGCCGCTGTGTTCGTCAGCGATAGCGTCCAGTCGTGAGTTTCAACATAAAGATAAAGGTATGTGATATGTCCAACAGTGCAGTAATTGCGATTTTAGGCGGTACCGGTAATTTGGGTACAGGCTTAGCCAGACGCTGGGCCCAGGCGGGTTACCGCGTGATCATCGGTTCTCGCACCCAAGAGAAGGCTGAGCAAGCGGTTGCTGAGCTAAAGGCATTGATGGATGAGCGCGGGGTCGACGCCGTCGCAGTCGAGGCGATGGATAATCAATCGGCGGCTGAGGCGGCAGATATTGCCGCATTGACCGTACCTTTTGCCCACCACCGCAGCACACTGGAGTCGCTGCGCGGCGCGCTGCAGGGCAAGATCCTGATCGATGTGACGGTTCCCCTGGTGCCGCCCAAGGTAGCGCGGGTGCAACTGCCAGAGGAAGGCTCTGCTGGACAGATCGCGCAGGAGATTCTCGGCGACGACGTCAAGGTGGTGTCGGCCTTTCAGAATGTGGCGGCCGTGCATCTGCAGGAGGGCTCCGAGCTCGATTGCGATGTCTTGGTTTGCGGTAACAATAAAGAGGCGCGGGCAACGGTTATTAACCTGGTTGAAGCCGCCGGGCTGCGCGGTTTCCATGCCGGCAGTATCGCCAATGCGGCGGCAGTGGAGGCGATGACCTCTCTGCTGATATTTATAAACAAACAATACCAGTGTCATGCGGGCATTAAACTCACGGGTGTCGACGAGTAAGTTGCATAGATGGCCAGTTCGCAATTACAGCTAGTTGCCTTACAGAATTTCCCGCTGGTGGAGCCAGGAGACGATTTGAGCGCCATGGTGGCTGATTCGCTGCTCGGCAATCAGCTAAGCCTGCAAGATGGCGATGTGCTGGTGCTTGCGCAGAAGATCTTCTCCAAGGCGGAAGGGCGCTATGTTCGCTTGTCTGACGTCTCACCCAGTGAAGAAGCGCTGGCACTGGCGCAGCGCTGCGAAAAGGACCCGCGGCAAATGGAGTGCGTGCTCCAGGAGTCACGGGAGGTGCTGCGGGCGCGTCCGGGTGTGGTGATTGTGGAGCATCGCCTCGGGGTGGTTCACGCAAATGCTGGCATCGACAAGTCGAATATCCCCAGTACTGAAGACGACCCCCAGTTGCTGCTATTGCCCATTGACCCCGATGCCAGTGCGCGGCGTTTAAAGGCGGCGCTGGACGCACATTTTTCGGCAAATATTGCGGTGATCATTAACGACAGTGCGGGGCGGGCCTGGCGCAATGGCACGGTGGGCTTTGCGCTCGGCACTGCCGGCTTCGAGGTTGTTGAAAACCGCATAGGCGATGCCGACCTGTTCGGCCGCACTCTCGAAGTAACTGAAATTGCCGTCGCCGACGAGCTTGCTGCGGCGGCGTCTTACCTGATGGGGCAGGCCGATGAGGGCTGTCCGGTGGTGCTGCTGCGCGGTGCTAACTTGCGCCCCTCTGACGAGGGCTCGCAGGGTTTATTGCGCGACCGCGACCGGGATATGTTTCGCTAATGGCGACGTTATCGGGAAAATTTCTCGCACTGAGCGGGGGCGTTGGCGGTGCCAAATTAGTGAGGGGCTTGGCCGAGTGCCTGCCACCATCGCAGCTGCAAGTGGTGGTGAATACGGCCGATGACTTCGACTACTGGGGCTTACGAATTTGCCCCGACCTCGACTCCAATCTCTACGCCCTGGCAGACCTGAATGACGAACAGCGCGGCTGGGGATTACGCGATGAAAGCTGGGTAACGCTGGAAGCGATGCGTCGACTCGACGACGGCCAGTGGTTCCAGTTGGGCGATCGCGATTTGGCGACGCATTTGTACCGCACTCAAGCGCTGGCGGCGGGGCAGTCGTTAACGGATGTCACTCGTGAGTTGGGCGAGCGCCTGGGCTGTCCCGCGGCGCTGCTGCCCATGACCGAACAGCGCGTAGCAACGCGAGTGTTTACTGATATGGGTGAACTCGCCTTCCAGGAATATTTTGTTCGCGAGCGCTGTGAGCCCCGAGTGGAGAAGGTCGTTTTCGACGGCCTTGATACGGCTCAGCTCAACCCGGCGATTATCTCAACGCTTGCCGACCCTGCCTTGCGCGGCATCATTATTTGTCCATCTAACCCATTTCTGAGCGTCGACCCGATTCTATCCTTGCCGGGGTGTCGCGAGGCGCTCATGCAAGTGAACGTGCCGGTGGTCGCTATTTCGCCCATTGTGTCTGGCGCGGCGGTTAAGGGCCCTGCTGCAAAAATGATGCACGAGCTCGATATACCCCGCAGGGCGGCGGCGGTGGCTGAGTACTACGGCGACCTGCTGGACGGCTTTATCATTGACAGTGCCGATGCTCAGCAGTGCGATGACATCGCCCAGACGGGGGTCGCCTGCCGAGCTGTGCCAAGTATGATGACCACTCTTGACAGCAAACGGCGCTTGGCCGAGGAGACGCTGTCGTTGATTGAGGAATTGGTGTAGGCGATGTGGTTAATACTCCCACTGAAGGATTTTGTTAAAGCGAAACAGCGCTTGTCCGGGTGTTTGAGCATATCGGAGCGGCGGGCCTTGTTTCAGCACATGGTGGAAGATGTATTGGCCCAGCTATCGGCAGTCGATGAAGTGGACCAGCTGTTGATTGTGTCTGACGACCCAGCGGCGCATTTGCTTGCCGAGCACTTTCACGCACTTTGCTGGCCGGAATCGCAGCTGGGCAGCGGTTTGAATGCGGTGTTGGAGGCGACCCTGGATCGAATCTCCTCCCTGGATAAGCCTCCGCAGCACGTCATGATTGTGCACGGTGATTTGCCGTTATTGAGCGCGGCTGAGCTGCGTGACCTTATTGCGGTGCAAGGCGGGGCAAGCGAACAAGTGGTTATCGCCACGGATCGCCACGGCGGTGGCAGTAATGTTGTGTTGATGCCCTTAGCAAGCCGAATCCGCTTGCGCTATGGGGAGGGCAGTTTAACTGCCCACACCGCAGAGGCGGCGGCGCGCAATCTGTCGCTTCAAGTGTTCCACGCGCCTGGCCTGGCCAACGATATCGACACCCGTGAGGACCTGCTAGCGCTGGTGAGTGCCGGCACCTCCAGTCGCGCCCCGCAAACGATGCGCTACCTGAGTGAAAGTGGTATTGCGCGCCGCTTATTGCAGATGAATCCTCGTGAGTGCGCGGCGGTTGAGCCGCCGCGAGTAGTGAGAAGCTGATGATGAATTCTATGTCGATTGACGCCCTTCTAGAGACGGCCTTGCACGGCTCGCTCAGCGATGAGCAGGCTCGACAACTCAGTCACTGCGAAGATACCGCCACGCTGGCGACAGCGGCAGCGACTTTGCGAGACCGGGGCTTCGGGAGCGGTGTGAGTTATTCCCGCAAAGTCTTTATTCCCCTTACCCAGTTGTGTCGCGACGTTTGCCACTACTGCACCTTCGCCAAAACCCCCAAGCGTATCGAGCAGGCGTATATGCCGGTCGAGCAAGTGATTGAGCAGGTGCGTCAGGCCGAAAAACTGGGTTGCAAAGAAGCCTTGTTTACCCTGGGTGAGCGCCCTGAGCTGCGTTATAAGGCCGCGCGTGAAGCGCTCGCGGAGATGGGATTTGCAAGCACCCTGGAATATCTCGCCCATGTTGCGGGGCGGGTCTTGGCGGAAACATCGGTTCTACCTCATATCAATGCGGGCTGCATGAGCGAAGATGAGATTGCTCTGCTGCGTCCGGTCTCTGCGTCTATGGGCATTATGTTGGAGTCGGCATCGGAGCGCCTGTGTGAAAAGGGTATGCCTCACTACGGTTCGCCCGATAAAACGCCTGAGGCGCGATTGCAAACCCTGCGCCGCGCTGGCCAAGCGAGGGTGCCGTTTACCTCGGGCATCTTAATCGGTATTGGCGAGACCCGTGCTGAGCGCATTGATTCTCTGCTTGCCCTGCGAGACGTTCACCGCGAGTTTGGCCATTTGCAAGAAGTGATCGTGCAGAATTTTCGCGCCAAGGAAGGCACTAAAATGGCGTCGGCACCGGAGCCCGATCTCGATGACTTGCTATGGACGATCGCCGTCGCTCGGTTGATATTTGGGGCGGAAATGAGCATTCAAGCGCCGCCAAACCTCAGCCCCGGTGTGCTGCCGCAGATCGTTGCTGCCTGGATCAAAGACTCGGGCGGCGTGTCG
>NZ_CAXGPO010000036.1:0-30028 GCF_964011655.1 uncultured Spongiibacter sp.
ACTCAAAAAAACGTGCAGCTCATTGCGGATTCTTTCAGGGCCTGCCTGCCAAAACAAGTTGCCGACCTCTGTGCGGTCAGCCTCTGCCACACATACACGGAAAACCTGCAAGGCCTCAGGGCTTACCAGTAGGCGGGCAAGCTGCTCGCAAAATTCCTGCAGGCTGTCTCGGTAGTTGTTGTCGGTGTTGCTCAGGCTGGAGTCGAGTTGGTACTCCTCGCATTTGCATTCAATCGCGGCGCTAAATAGTTGCTCTTTGCCGCCAAAATGGCTGTAGAGCGTCTGCTTAGAGACGCCCGCGAGCTTGGCGATACCGTCCATGCTGGCATTTTCATAGCCTTGCTCCATAAATAGGTCGCCTGCCGCATCAATGATTAAGCGGCGTTTTTCCTCGCTCTTACTGCGACCGCGATTTTTCTCTTGACTCACTTCTTAGGCCTTACTTTAGATTGTTGAAATACCGTAACTAAAATGGACTAGACAGTCCAGTCTGATTTCCCTATATTCTAGACTACCGAGTCTAATTAGAGTTCCGCCCTATGTTATATCCGAACTTTCCCTGCCGCCTGACCAGTGTATTGCTGCCGTTGTTGATGGGCGTATCGCTGATGTTGGCGGCGGATTGCACGATGGCGAACACGCATCCGGTGAAAACGGTGGTGGTGGAACGCCAAGACAGTTACCAGGTACAGCGATTATTTGCCGGGCGCGTTGTGGGTAGTCAGCGTGCGGATATTGGCTTTGAATTTGCCGGGCGGGTAGTGACCTTACACGTCGAAAATGGCCAGCCAGTAATGCGCGGCGAGGTATTGGCCGAACTCGATACCGAGGCGCTGCGTATCGAGCAGGGCGAGCTGAGGGCTGCTCGCTTAGAAGTTCAGGCACGCTTGCAGCAGATTAAACGGGACTTGGAGCGATTCACCGCTCTGTCGGAAAAAGGGTATGTGTCCGCTGGGCAGATGGACGATATCAATAGCCGCCAAAGGGCGACCAGCGCGCAGCTGAATCAAGTGGAAGAAAAATTGCGGGGGGTAAAGCTACGCTTGCAAAAATCGCGGCTACTGGCCCCTTTTGACGGGGAGATTGCCTCGCTTCAAATTGAAGAGGGAGTGGTCGTTGGCCCGGGCCAGGCGGTTATGCAGCTGGTTGAAACGGGCAGCAACGAGGCGGTCTTTGGCGTTTCCGACCAGCTCGGCAGGGACCTGGTTCTCGGCCAGGAGATGCAGATCAGGCGGGGCTCTCAACTGTGGGCGGTAAAGCTGTTGTCGGTGTCGCGAAACCTGGATTGGCGCACACAGACTCGCAGCATTCGCGTGAAGTTGGTGGACGACACCCCGCTCGTTGATGGCGAGACCGTGCATTTGATTTTGCCGGTCGTGCGCAAAAGCGCGGGATTCTGGCTGCCGATGAGTGCACTGCTGGGCGATGTGCGCGGTACATGGGCGGTCTATCAGGTGAGCCAAGATGACAAGGGTGAATTCCACCTGCGCAAACGTTCGGTGCAGCCTCTGTACCAATACCGCGGGCGCGTCTATGTGCAAGCTGAACTTAACGATGGCGACCAGCTTGTTGAGGCCGGCACGCACCGCTTAGCGCCGGGGCAAAAGGTCACCCTGTGGCAGGGCGAGGAGAGTGTCGATGCTGAATAATCCGCGCTACATTGCCCTCGGCGTTGCGTTGGTCCTCGTCGCCGGTTTGGCGGCGGTGGCCAGTCTGCCCAGGCTGGAAGATCCGCGTTTTGGCAATCGTCACGGAATTGTGTTGTCGAGCCTGCCCGGGGCCAGTGCCGAACGAGTTGAAACACTGATTGTCGAGCCGATAGAAACCGAACTGCGCAGCATCCCGGAGATCAACCACCTGGACTCCACGGCCAAATCTGGGGTTGCCGCGATCAGTATTGAATTTGCCGATGAAGTAAAGCCCGACGATACCGACCGCCTGTGGTCTGAAGTTCGCGACAAGTTGGAAAAGGCAGCGAAAAATCTGCCCGCTGATGCGGCGCCACCACAGTTGGATCATGAGCGCAACTACGCCTTTACCTGGATTGGTAGCCTTCGCTGGCAGGGGGAAGGGCAGGCGGATTTACTGCGGATGGGGCGCTACGCAGAAGAATTGGCCAGCCATCTGCGCAATCTTCACGGTACCGATATTGTTAAGTTGTGGGGGGCACCGGCCGAGGAAGTTCAGGTTAAGGTGGATGTGATCAAGGCCGGCGCTGTTGGTCTAGACGTGCCCGCAATTGCCGCGCTATTGGGCAATAGCGATGCAAAAACGGCCGCCGGTGAGTTAGTGAGCGATAAACAACGTCTGTCCATGGAGCTACTGGGTGGCTTCGATCAGATCGAGCGCATTCGTCGCACACCGCTGTTGACCCTGGCTGATGGTGGCTCGTTGCAGTTGCAAGATATTGCCAGGGTCTATCGCGGTGAGCCGGTGGTGCCCAGCGAGCTGGCGATTATTGATGGCGAGCGCAGTATCGCCATTGCAGTGCGAATGCTGCCAACCGTGCGCGGGGATTTGTGGGCCGAGGATCTTCGCCACGAATTGCGGGAATTCACCAAGAATCTCCCCGATGAAATTGTTGTTGAAGAGCTGTTTTCCCAGGAGCGCTATACCAGTGCGAGGCTCAGCGAGTTAGTCAGCAATATCGCCTTGGGCTTTTTGTTTATCTTCTCCATTTTGCTATTTACCCTGGGCTGGCGCTCGGCGGTAATCGTCGCTTTGTCGCTACCGCTGACCATGCTCTACGCGCTGGCCTGCATGAATATCAGTGGCTTGCCCATTCACCAGATGTCGGTAACGGGCTTAATCGTGGCACTGGGCATCATGGTCGACAACGCTATTGTTGTCGCCGATATGGTGCGTCGCTATCGCGAATCCGGCTATTCGGCGGTTGCGGCATCGGTTAAGGCATTTAAACACTTGTGGGTACCGCTGCTGGGCTCCACGCTAACGACCATGCTAACCTTTATGCCGATAGCCATGATGCCGGGCTCCGCTGGCGAATTTATTGGGCCCTTGGCGAACTCGGTGATTTTTGCGCTGTTCGGTAGCTGGATTATTTCACTCTTTATCATCGCGCCTATCGCCGGGCGCTGGCTGTCTGCCGAGCAGGCGCCGGGAATGTCGTCGTCGGCCATCAACCGCTGGTTTCGCGCATTTCTCAGTCGTGCGCTGATGTGGCCGCGACGCGTGGCATTGCTGTGCTGCGTGCTTCCGCTTATTGGCTTTATGGTGTTGAAAACCCTGCCTGAGCAATTCTTCCCGCCCTCGGATCGAGACATGATTGATATCGAGGTGTATTTACCGGCAGGTACCGGCATACGCGAAACCCAGCGCGCCACTGAGCGGATGTCCGAGTGGATCAATAGCCACAGTGAGATTGAGGCCCTGCATTGGTTTGTTGGGCGCAGTGCTCCTTCGTTTTACTACAACCTGCTGGATAATCGCGATGGCACGCCAAATTACGCGCAGGCGATGACAACGGTTAGTGACCCCACCAATGCAAACCGTCTTGTTTCAGTCCTGCAAGATGAGCTGGACCAGGCCTTTCCCGAGTATCAGACAATTGTTCGGCGTTTGGGCCAGGGGCCGCCAACCATTGCTCCGGTTGAGCTGCGTATATACGGCAGCGATATTGCACAGCTAAAACGCCTTGGCGATGAGGTGAGGCGTATTGCGCTAGACCTCGATGATGTTGTGCACGTGCGAGACTCTCTCGGCGAAGTGGTGCCGAAATTGTGGCTGGACGTGGAAGAGAGTGAGGCGCAGCGCAGTCAGGTTGGGCTGCGTGATGTTTCACAACTGCTCGCGGCAAGTGTCGATGGTGTTATTAGCAGCAGTTTACTCGATGGCAGTGAGCAGCTGCCGGTTAGGGTGTCAGGGGCGGGCGTGAAGGAAACCAGTGTTGACCGTTTCCTGTCCTTCCCCCTTATTTTACCGACGGGGTCGCGGCCATTGTCGGCGATTTCCAGCGCAGAACTGCGTCCCGCGCAAGCCCAGATCACCCGGCGCGATGGTCGGCGAATGAACAAGGTTGAAATCTATGTTCGCGACGGCGTACTGCCAGCGGTGGTGTTAGCGGCGGTGCGCCAGTCCCTGGATGAGCACGACTTTATCGTTCCAGTGGGCTACGAGCTGGAGATCGGCGGAGAGGCCGAGGGTCGCAACCGGGCCGTGGGTAAGCTGATGAGCAGCGTTGGCATCATTTTGGTGTTGCTGATCGTGACCGTGGTAATGGCTTTCAATTCTTTCCGTCTGTCGGCACTGGTGTTTGCAGTGGCCTTTCAGTCGGCGGGACTAGGTATTTTTAGTCTGTGGTTGGCGGGTTATCCCTTTGGTTTTACGGCGATCATCGGTTTGATGGGGCTGATGGGGCTGGCGGTTAACGCGGCGATTGTTATTCTCACGGAGCTAAAGGCATCGCCGTTGGCGATGGCGGGCAATCGCGCAGAGATTGTTGAAACCGTTTCTGAGTGTACGCGTCACATTTCCTCGACGACAATTACCACGGTCGCCGGACTCGTCCCGCTGTTGATCGCTGAGGGAACATTTTGGCCACCCTTTGCGGTGGTACTTGCTGGCGGCACGGTGTTGACCACTATTCTTTCGCTGGTCTTCGTACCCACCAGCTTTCTGGTCCTGCGCCGTCCTTACTTGATGAAATACTTCCCCGGCTTGGCTGAGGATGAATTGAAAGCCGAGCCTAAAGAACAGCTGTCAGCGCCGCTTTAGTGTGTGCGAAGGAGGGGGGAAGCGGCTGTATTGATGGCAGCCGCTATGCTTTTTTCACTGACCTTGGGCCAATGCGTGAACGTTGTTGTCCTGTTCTTGCGACAAGGTCTCTAAGGCTTCGACTTTGCCCTTGCAGGCCTGAACGAGTGCATCCTTATTTTTGGCGAGTAAAATACCGAAATTCTCTGCTTTGGCATCGTCTACACCGGGAACTTCACGCTGTAGTAGCGCGGTAAATTGCTCGGCGAGCTCGAGCATTTTGTCGTAAGCGTCCGCGTCTTTTTTGCTGTCAAACATCGTGTTGTCCCTGTCGCACATCCACTTGGCTACAACCGCCATGGTTCACCTCTTGCTGTAGTGATTTTTTATAACTGTATATGTATACAGTTATTGTTTCAAGGGGAATAAGGCGTCGCTTTTGTTACACTGCGCGCCGTAGCCGTGGGTAAAAGGACCGGGTAGTGAACCTCAATAAAGAAATTCAGCAAATTAATAACAAGCTCGATTTACAGCGCCGAAAGCGTCAAGCGGCGGTGAGTCGGGGTGATGATATCTTGATCGCTCAATTTGACCGTGAAATTGCGGCATTGGAAAAACGACGTGCCAGTATTAAAGGGCAGCAGTCACGCAGTAATAGCAGCAAGGCTGAAATGCTGCAGGCAATGAAGTTCAAGCGGGCTTTAAGCAAGGCCGAGCAAGCTGACATGGGTAAATTGAAAAAATCGGTAAAAGGCTTGGTGGTTGTGCACCCGCTTACCGCACTGGGGCGCGAGATGGGGCTTGATGAGGTGACAGGCTTTTCCCCTAAGGCTTTCTAGACCGGGTTAATACGTGCCGCTGGAGGCGAGTGTCGCTTCCAGCCCTTTGAGTTGTGGCAAAACCGCCACTACGCTATGCCTTGTAGCTAACTTCTTTTTTTCTCCGTGCCGCGCCCAGTTGATTGGTGAGGTTATCGCCGCAGCCCATGCAATGACGATTAGCGCTAATAGACTTTCGCGTTTTGCAGGCATAAAAAAAGCCGCCCGGAGGCGGCTTGATTTTAACGCAATGGCTTAGGCAGAAACTTCAGTAATCTCTACTGAGGCAATGCGCGCACCTTCTTCAGCGCCTTTCTGGAAGGACTCAATTTGATCGAAGTTCATGTAGCGGTATATGTCCGCTGACATGCTCTTCAGGTTTTGAGTGTATTCCAGGTACTCTGCAGGCGTAGGCAGGCGACCAACAATTGCGCCAACCGCTGCCAGCTCGGCTGAGGTCAGGTAAACGTTGGCGCCAGTACCCAAGCGGTTGGGGAAGTTACGTGTAGACGTAGACAGCACCGTGGCACCATCGGCAACACGTGCTTGGTTACCCATACACAGCGAGCATCCTGGCATTTCCATACGCGCGCCAGCGGCGCCGAAGATGTTGTAGTAACCTTCTTCCATCAGCGTGTGCTGGTCCATCTTGGTTGGTGGCGACAACCACAGACGGGTAGAGAGGCTGCCTTTGTGGGCGTCCAGCAGTTTACCGGCTGCGCGGAAGTGACCGATATTGGTCATGCAGCTACCGATAAAGACTTCATCAACTTTGTCGCCGGCAACTTCAGACAACAGCTTGGCATCGTCTGGGTCGTTCGGGCAGCAAACCACGGGCTCGGTCAGCTGGTCCAGATCGATTTCGATAACTGCTGCGTATTCCGCATCTGCATCGCCTTCGAGCAGGCTTGGGTTGGCCAGCCACTCTTCCATTTTGCGAGCGCGACGCTCAAGTGTGCGTGCATCGCCGTAGCCTTCGCTGATCATCCAGCGCAGCAGGGTGATGTTTGAACGCAGGTATTCTGAAATTTCCTCGATACCTTGCTTGATGGTACAGCCCGCAGCAGAGCGCTCAGCAGAGGCGTCAGACAATTCAAAGGCTTGTTCTACCGTCAGGCCTTCCAAACCTTCGATCTCGAGAATGCGGCCAGAGAAGATGTTCTTCTTGCCTTTTTTCTCAACCGTCAGGTGACCATCTTTGATGGCTTGGTAGGGAATCGCGTGAACCAGATCGCGCAGGGTAATACCGGGCTGCATTTCGCCTTTAAAGCGCACCAGCACAGACTCGGGCATATCCAGTGGCATAACGCCAGTGGCTGCAGCAAAAGCAACCAGACCAGAACCCGCAGGGAAGGAGATACCCATTGGGAAGCGGGTGTGAGAGTCGCCGCCAGTACCGACTGTGTCAGGAAGCAGCATGCGGTTCAGCCAGCTGTGGATAATGCCGTCGCCGGGGCGCAGAGAGACACCGCCGCGCGTCATAATGAAGTCTGGCAGGCTGTGCTGGGTGTCGATGTCAACGGGCTTGGGGTAAGCCGCGGTGTGGCAGAAAGACTGCATGGTCAGGTCGGCAGAGAAACCGAGGCAGGCCAGGTCTTTCAGCTCGTCGCGGGTCATCGGGCCAGTGGTGTCCTGAGAGCCGACGGTAGTCATTTTGGGCTCGCAGTAAGTGCCGGGGCGTACGCCTTGGCCTTCGGGCAGGCCGCAAGCGCGTCCGACCATTTTCTGGGCCAATGTGAAGCCTTTGCCAGTGTCGGCGGGCTGCGAAGGCACGCGGAACAGAGTCGAGGGCTCAAGGCCTAATGATTCGCGTGCTTTTGTGGTCAGACCACGGCCGATGATCAGGTTGATACGGCCACCAGCGCGCACTTCATCCAGCAGGACGTCAGATTTCAGGCTGAATTCGCTGAGAGTTTCGCCAGTTTCAACGTTCTTGATCACGCCGTCATAGGGGCGAATTTCAATCACATCGCCCATGTTGAGTTTTTCAACGTCGGCTTCAAAAACCAGGGCGCCAGCATCTTCCATGGTGTTGTAGAAGATAGGGGCAACCTTGCCGCCAATACACACACCGCCACCGCGCTTGTTGGGCACGCCGGGGATGTCGTCACCGAAGAACCACAGTACCGAGTTGGTAGCAGATTTACGTGAAGAGCCCGTGCCAACAACGTCGCCAACCATTGCGATTGGGTGGCCTTTCTTCTCCAGCTCAGCAATTTGGGCCAAGGGACCAATTTTGCCTTGCTCGTCGGGCTTGATGCCGTCGCGCTCCATTTTGTACATGGCCAGTGCGTGCAGCGGGATATCAGGACGCGACCACGCGTCTGGCGCGGGTGACAGGTCATCGGTGTTGGTTTCGCCAGTCACCTTGAAGACAGTTTTAACAATGCTTTCGGGCACGTCATCGCGGCTGGTGAACCATTCGCCATCTGCCCAGCTTTGCATAACCGCTTTAGCCAGCTCGTTACCGGCTTTGGCTTTTTCTTCCACGTCGTGGAAGGCATCAAACATCAGCAAGGTGTGCTTGAGCTCTTCGGCAGCCAGAGGAGCCAGTGCTGCGTCGTCGAGGAGTTCAACCAGTGTTGCGATGTTGTAGCCGCCGTGCATATTGCCCAGCAGTTTAACGGCTTCTTCTTTGGTGATGAGAGGGCTGCTAGCCTCGCCTTTAACGATGGCAGACAGGAAGCCTGCTTTTACGTAGGCGGCTTCATCTACGCCCGGTGGCACGCGGTTCGAGATCAGATCTACCAGCGTCTCTTCTTCACCGGCTGGCGGATTCTTGAGTAGCTCAACTAAGCCGGCTACTTGCTCTGCGTTCAGGGGCTTGGGGACGATGCCCTGCGCCGCGCGCTCCTCGACATGCTTGCGATATGCTTCTAGCACTGTTAACTCCTCTCTCTATCAGTTTCGGTACCCGTAGTCCGGGATCGCCGGAGGCCGGGGCTATCGATGCCCGTCATCGATGCGAAATGGGGTGGCAAGTATACTGAAAAACCCTACCCAGGTTAAGGTTTGTTAAGAATAGGGCGCGGATATCGACAGGATTATTACCACTGCTGCGGTTTTCCTCCAAAAAGCCACCGTCGACGTATCATAAGCGTGAATAATGCAGTGATTTGGCTACCTTAATGACGATAGCGGCGTTGGTGCCGCAAGTGGTGAGTGTGCCGCCCCGGCTGGAAAGGTGGGCTCGGGGGCACTGGCATCCACCTATTTTTGGCGGTGGGCTGACCCTTGTTTCAGGGGGCGCGCTCGCTTACTCTTTTGCCTCGTTTAAAAACGTTCTCGGGAGTTGTTTTGTCTGATTTGCTACGCCGTGTGGCGACACCTTGTATTGGTGTTTGCTCTACTGGTATCGGTGATGATGTTTGCCGTGGCTGCAAGCGTTTTTGTCACGAGGTGATTCACTGGAATAGCTACAGCCAGGAGCAGAAGCGCATCATTGATGAACGCCTGGACCAGTTCCTGGTGCAGGTGATGCAGGACAAACTTCATATTATTAATGCCGAGCTGCTGGCCTGGCAGTTGGGCGTGCAACGTGTGCGCTATCCCGCGCAGAAAGACCCTTACATATGGTTGTTTCAATTGCTGCGCGCCGGTGCCGGGCAAATAACAGAGCCGCGAAAGTATGGCTTTGTTGTCGATAGTGTCTGGCGCGACAGTAGCCTGCTGGAATTGCGGGAGGCCATTGACCGCGAGTTCTACCTGCTTTCGCAGGCTCACTACGAGCGCTACATCGGCCGTTATATGCAAAAAGAGGGCTGAGGCCGGCCCATCGTACTGATATACTTCCGCGTTTTTTCAGGGCAGTGAGTATGGCCGTCGACATTTCTGAAATTCTGGATTTTCTCCCCTGCGAGACGCCCAATGAATGGGTTGATGCCGCCTTAGCCCACCCCGAAGAGCTGCTCATTGATCATGCCAACTGCGAAAAAAAGGCCGCGGGCACTGCGCTGAACTTAATGTTTCGCTATGTGGATAAACTGGATCTTCTCAACAAGATGTCCCGGCTTGCTCGTGAAGAGTTGCGACACTTTGAGCAGGTGCTGGCGATAATGAAAAAACGCGGGGTTGCCTACCGGCATATCTCGTCGGCGCGCTACGCAAACGGGTTGCGTGAGCTGTGCCGCAGCAGCGATCCCGGTAAATTAGTGGATATCCTGGTCTGTGGTGCGTTGATAGAGGCTCGCAGTTGTGAGCGTTTTGCGCGGATCGCGCCGGAACTCGATGACGAACTGGGTGCATTCTACCTCTCCCTGCTCAAGTCCGAGTCCCGGCATTTCAAAGACTATTTAAGCCTTGCACAGCGCTATTCAGACGAGCCCATCGCGCCGCGTGTCGCGCTGTTTTGTGAGCGAGAGAAAGAGTTGATTCTCACGCCTGATGAGGTATTCCGGTTCCATAGCGGGCCGCTGCTCGCAGCCTAAGGTGCCGGCTGCTGCGGTCTAGCCCATGGAGCCGGTGCTGAGCAGTTGGTCCGCTAGGTCTTCGACACTGCGGTTTTGTCGCTGTGCATTTTTCTTTAGCAGGGCCTCGGCCTGGTGGGGGGCAAGCGAGAAGTTGTCCACGATGAAGGTGATAGCTTCATGGGTTTTCAGCCGCTGTTTGGATGAAAATTGCGCAGCAGCGACTTCAGTGTGCAACTGCTGATGGCTGTGAAGCTCGCTAATCGCGATATCAATTAGCGCTTGCAGCAAACTGTCGCGAAGGCTGCTGATGGCGTAAAGGCTGATATCGAGTTCGGCGGCTAGCCGAGCGATCCCCTCAGATGCTCTGCCGAAGAGACTGATAATGGTTTGGGGGCTGTCGCGTCGGGTATGGGCGACATGTTCCAGCACATCGCGCCGTGGCGAGCCAGTACGGACGAAAATGAGCTCCGGTGGCCAGCGCTCCAGCTCATCGTACAGGTCGCTGTCCTTTTCCGTGCTTCTGCATTCGATGCCGGCGCGAGCGAGTGCTGTTGCCAAGTGCTTGGCGTCCTCAGATGCTAGGTCGATAAGTAGTGCTCTCATCCGCGTGCCGATGCTTGTTGGGGGTTCATAAGCCGCAGTGCCGACAACTCGGGCTCTGGTAGCGGCAGCGCTTCGAGATACTTTAAGGTCCCGCCAACCCCAATGATTTTTCCATCTATAAACTGGTTGGGTCCCAGCTGCTGGGAGTCTGAAAACAGCATTTTGTGAGGCAGATTGCCCTCCGTTTTGCGGTCGATCTGGGGGCTGTCGATTCCCAGGGAGGCGGCGACCTGGCGATATAAGTCGGGTTTGAAAATGGCCCTTGCCGTGTCGTCGAGCTTGATGGGCGTTTTTAACAGTTGCCAGCGGTACATTTGTGAGATGTACCAATCGATGTGGCTCAGCCAGGGAAAGTTGGCGCAGTAGCGGTGGAAAACATGGAAGTCGGCCACCTCTTCCGGGGCTTCCCCGTGATGGCGCTGAGAGAAGCCGCGGAGTGATAGCGCAACAGTGTCCTCGGGTAGCGCGATATAGGCAGCTTGACTAATGATCTTGGCGGCGCGACGACGGTTCTCTTTTTTATCCAGCCATTGGCAGGCCCGAAGCAGTGCACGAAGCACTGCTCGGTGGCTGTTGGGGTGATGGTGGCTCCATTGCTCGGTGACAGCGAAGACTTTCTCCGGGCTGTTGTTCCACAATTGGTATTTGGTCGCCACGACATGCCCGAGTCGTTGTTGAACGGCCAGCGTATTCCACGGTTCGCCAACACAAAAGCCGTCGATATTACCCTCGCTCAACGCGGTAACCATCTTCGGTGGTGGTACCACGACCAGCTCGACATCGCGCTCGGGGTCGATGCCAGCGCTCGCCAGCCAATAACGCAGCTCAAAACTCTGGGTTGAGCAGGGGTAAACGATGCCCAGGCGCAAGGGCGCGGCTGATGCCTCGCGCACTTGAAGGTGCTGCTTTAGCGCCTCTGCGGCGGCGCTGGGGCAGCGAGCGGAATGGGGGTCAATAGCGGCCAGGTGTTGGAACAGGTCATTGCTGAGCGTAATGGCATTGCCGTTGAGATCCAGAACCATACCGCTGACAAAATCGAAACGTGGACCGCCAATGCCGAGTCGGCTGGCCAGTGGCATGGAGGCGAGCATCTGCGCCCCATCCAGAATTCCCAAGCCTACTTTGTCGCGAATGGCGGCCCATGAGGTTTCCCGGCAAAGCTCAACGTCAAGGCCTTCTGCTGCGAAGTAGCCTTTCTCAAAGGCAATGACCAAGGGTGCGCAATCCGTGAGAGGGATGAAGCCCAGCCGCAGGCGCGGCTTTTCTGGCGGTGTTGCCGTTGTGGGGTGGGGCATGCCAAGAGTTCCTGATGTTACCGTATTGGTCGTTATTTACGGGGTAACTCAGCAATACTTATGCCAGTATTCTTGGGGACTTTCGGGGTGCGTTGTGCAGTGTGGGCGCTAATGACGGGCATGCCATACCGTCCCGGTGAAAAAGAAAGTGCGCGAGTTTGGGGCGGCCTCTCGCAAACGCCCAAAAGTGGTGCGTAATTTACGTATCGAAGGCGCGGAGTACGATCTCGCTATCCCGGCAATCGAGCACCCAGCCTTGGCGGTGCCAGTCGCCGAGTACGATGCGTTCCGCTGGCTTGTTGTTAAGGGTGAAAGCATGTCGCGCGGGACGATGAGTGTGCCCGTGAATCAGTCGCTGGCAACGATGCTGGGTCATGATGCGTTCTACCTCTGAGGGCGTGACGTCCATGATATCTTCGGCTTTGTTGCTATTGGCTTCATTGCTGGCGGCGCGCAGCTGTTTGGCGAGGGTGCGACGCTCGCTAAGGCTTTTGCTTAACACCTGTGCCTGCCACTCTGGAGAGCGAGCCATTGCCCGAAACTGCATATATTCGGCGTCGCCAGTGCATAGGCTATCGCCATGCATCAACAGCGTGGGTTCGCCGAGTAAATCGATCACGCAGGGATCGTCGAGGCGTGTTGCCGAGACCGCTTGGCAAAATGCATCACCGACTAAGAAGTCGCGATTGCCGTGCATAAAATACACTTGGCAGCCGGTATTGCCGAGTTCTAGGAGGGCGATTTTGATCTGTTCAATAAGGGGGCTACTGTCATCGTCGCCCAGCCAGCTCTCAAAGAAGTCGCCAAGAATGTAGAGTGCGTTCGCCTGGGAGGCGTCGTCTTGCAAAAACTGGCAGAACGCCCGGGTGATATCCGGGCGCTGCTCGTCTAGGTGCAAGTCTGAAATAAACAGACTGCGCATAGCCTAGCCTTGCCACTCCGCTTTTTCGATGATCACATCTTCAGCGGGAACGTCTTGATGACCCGCGGCGCTGGTAGTGCGTACCGCTTTAATTTTTTCAACCACGTCCATACCTTCGCTGACTTTGCCAAATACCGCGTAGCCCCAGCCCTGCATGTTTTTGCCGCTGTGGTTCAGGAAGTCGTTGTCTTTCACATTGATAAAGAATTGAGCGCTGGCAGAGTGCGGATCCATGGTGCGTGCCATTGCCAGGGTGCCGACGGTGTTTTTGAGGCCGTTGTCTGCCTCGTTTTCTATGGGCTCGCGGGTTGCTTTTTGCTTCATGCCGGGCTCGAAACCGCCGCCTTGAATCATAAAACCGTCGATAACGCGGTGGAAGATGGTGCCGTCGTAAAAGCCTTCCTCAACGTACTGCTTAAAATTTTCTGCGGTCTTGGGCGCGTTTTCGAAGTCGAGTTCGATCTTGATGTCACCAAAATTTGTTTTAAAGATAACCATTTGCGTTGATTCTCGCTTATAAGCCGAAATTAAAGCCGCTATAATACGGTTTTTGCATTGGCGGCGAAACCGGGCCTACGTTTGCCGTCGACAACCTTTATGCATCGTGCGCCTGTCACTGGCGCAATAAACCAAGAGATTTGCGATTCAATGAGTGAACAAGACGTCACTGGTAATAACTTTTTGCGCGGCATCATCCGCAAGGATATCGAGGAAGGCCGCCTGAGTGGTTCACTGGTCACCCGATTTCCTCCGGAGCCCAATGGCTTTTTACATATTGGTCACGCCAAGTCGATTTGCCTGAACTTTGGTCTGGCTGAGCATTTTGGCGGCCAGTGCCATTTGCGTTTCGACGACACCAACCCTGCCAAGGAAGAGCAGGCCTATATCGATGCTATTCAGGAAGATATTCAGTGGTTGGGCTATCAGTGGGCCGGCCCGGTGCGCTATGCCTCTGATTATTTTGACACGCTCTATGACTACGCGGTGGCGTTGATCAACGCCGGTAAGGCATACGTGTGCGAACTTAGCGCAGAGCAGGCGCGAGAGTATCGCGGCACGTTAACTGAGCCGGGCCGAAACAGCCCCTTTCGCGAGCGCAGTCCTGAAGAGAACCTCGCTGAGTTTGAGGCGATGCGCAACGGTGAATACGAAGAGGGTGCGAAAGTGCTGCGCGCCAAAATCGATATGTCAGCGCCGAATATCAATTTGCGCGACCCGATTATTTACCGCATACGCAAGCAGACCCATCACCAAACGGGTGATAAGTGGTGTATTTATCCCACCTACGACTTCACTCACGGTCAGTCCGATGCCATTGAGGGGATTACGCACTCGATCTGCACCTTGGAGTTTGAAGATCATCGCCCGCTGTACGAATGGTTTATAGAAAATCTGCCGGTGCCAGCCGAGCCCAAGCAGTATGAATTTGCGCGTCTGAATATCAATTACACCGTTACCAGCAAGCGCAAATTGAAAGCTCTGGTTGACGAGAAGATTGTCGCTGGCTGGGATGACCCGCGCATGCCGACTATTGCCGGGATGCGTCGCCGTGGCTTTACGCCTGCAGCGCTGCGCCATTTTTGCGAGATGGTGGGTGTGGCTCGCAGTGAGGGGATTGTCGACATGGCGATGCTTGAGCACGCGATCCGCGATGACCTCGATAAAAATGCGCCGCGCGCAATGTGCGTGATGGATCCGCTTAAGCTGGTTATTCACAATTACCCGCAGGGCCAGGTGGAACAGCTTGATGCACCGGGCCACCCCAATCGCGATGACCTGGGTGAGCGCCAGCTACCGTTTACACGCGAGGTTTATATCGAGCGTGATGATTTCCGTGAAGAGGCGAACAAGAAGTTCAAACGGCTGGTGCTGGGTAAAAAAGTGCGGTTGCGCAATGCCTATGTGCTGCTCGCTGAGCAGGTGGTCAAAGATGCGCAGGGCAATATTGTTGAGGTTCACTGCAGCTATGACCCCGATACTCTGGGTGCAGATCCCAGCGATGGCGTAAAGCCCAAGGGGGTGATTCACTGGGTTTCTGCCAGTGAAGGCCGCCGGGCGACGGTTCGCATTTATGACCGGCTCTTTAACCACGCCTCACCGGATCGCGGCGGTGAAGACTTCTTGGAGCATGTTAACCCCGACTCATTGAGCGTTGTGGAAGACTGCTGGATAGAGCCGGGCTTGGCCAATTGCGCACCGGAAAGCCGCTTCCAATTTGAGCGCACCGGCTATTTCGTTGCTGACCGTTACGAGCACTCGGCGGAGCAGCCTGTATTCAACCGCACAATTGCGCTGCGCGATAGTTGGGGTAAGGCGGAGGCCTGAGGCCACCGCATAGGCACGACACGTAAATAGTCACTACCCTTAAATAGATACTCGGCGCTTCTCTACGCGCTGAAGGAATAAGCGAAAGCATCAGTATGCAGATATACAACACCCTGAGTCGCAAGAAAGAAGCGTTCACACCGATCGAAGCTGGCAAAGTGAAGATGTACGTTTGCGGCATGACCGTCTACGACTACTGTCACTTGGGGCACGCGCGGGTGTTGGTGGCCTTTGATGTGATCAGCCGCTATTTGCGCGCCAAGGGTTATCAGCTGAACTATGTGCGCAATATCACCGACATCGATGACAAGATCCTGCGCCGCGCAGACGAAAACGGCGAGGATTACACCGCGTTGACCGAGCGCTTCATTACGGCGATGCACGAAGATGCAGAGCGTTTGGGGATAGCGCCTCCGGATGCCGAACCGCGAGCGACCGGTCACATCGATGACATACTGGCAATGATCGCACGGTTGATCGAGCGCGGCTTTGCCTACGCGGCAGAAAATGGCGATGTTTACTATCGTGTGAGTCGCTTCGAGGGCTACGGCAAGCTATCCGGTAAGAAGCCAGACGAATTATTATCGGGAGCGCGAATAGCGGTTGACGAGGCCAAAGAAGACCCGCGCGATTTTGCACTATGGAAGGCCGCAAAAAGTGGCGAAGTCAGCTGGCCGTCACCCTGGGGAGAGGGGCGTCCCGGTTGGCACATCGAGTGTTCGGCGATGTCCACCTGCTGCCTGGGCGATAATTTTGACATTCACGGCGGTGGCCCGGATTTGGTTTTCCCTCACCATGAAAACGAAATAGCGCAGTCTGAGGCGGCTACGGGTAAGCCCTATGCGAACACCTGGATGCATGCCGGGGCCGTGCGTGTGGACAACGAAAAGATGTCCAAGTCACTGGGTAACTTCTTCACTATTCGGGAAATTCTCGACAAATATCACCCGGAGGTGGTGCGCTATTTTCTGATCTCCAGTCACTACCGCAGTGCCATCAACTACTCCGAGGATAATCTGCAAATCGCCAGGCAAAACCTCGAGCGTTTCTACCACGCCCTGAAAGGGCTGCCCGTCGAGCCGGTAACGCCATACAACGAATTGCCAGCAGATAATCGCTATGTGCAGCGCTTTGACGCGGCCATGAGTGATGACTTTGCAGCGCCGGAAGCGCTGGCTGTGTTATTTGACCTGGTGCGCGAGCTCAATAACGCCCGCGCAGCTGGCGAGGACGCAGCCGTGACGGAACAGGCGGCGTTGCTGCGTTCGCTCGGTGCGATACTGGGCATCCTGGGTTGCGAGGCAGAGGCCTTCCTACAGGCGGGTAGTGCGGGTGAATTGAGCGCCGAGGAGATTGAATCCTTGATCGCCGAGCGGGTACAGGCCAAGAAAGACCGGGATTTTGCTCGCGCCGACGGTATTCGTGCTCAACTGCTTGAAGGTGGCGTGGTGCTAGAAGACAGTCGCGAGGGGACGACCTGGCGGCGGGCCTAAGCTCGCCGACGTCGGCGTTTAATCATTGCGCCAACCGCGCTCATTATTGCAAAGGCAATAATCACTCCGAGGCTATTGGCAAGCAGGTCGCCGCCTGAGGGCGCGCGGCCGGGCATCCAGGATTGGCCGTATTCCATGGCGGCGCTGTAGAGAATAATCGCGATGGCGAATAGCAGGCGCCCGTGCAGGGTGTTGGCAACCGGATAAGCGAAGCCCATAAACACCGCGTAGGCAATGAAGTGTTGGGCTTTGTCCCAGAGCGTGATGTCCGGCATGGTGCTGGCGGGCGTTAGCGATAGGGCGGTGATTACAGCGGCGTACACGGACAGCAGCAGCCATTGCTGCCAGCGCTTAAGCCACATGGCTATACCTTCTCTTGCCGGTAGTCGTCAGCCAGCAGTCCTTGCAGTCGGCGCTCGGCGACCTTAGTGATCGCATCCACATCGGTGTCTGCTGAATAATCTTCAAGCGGGAAGCGCTCGTTATGGAATGTCACTGAAGTAAAGGGCAGTGGAACCTTGAATTTGTCCCAGGTTGATTGAATCCGCCAGCCTTTGTAATCCACACGCATTAAGTAGAGCGGGAGTCCGGTCTTTCTCGCGAGTGCTACCGCGCCGGCTTTCATTTCGTGGCGTGGGCCGCGAGAGCCGTCTACCGTGAATACCGTTACCGATGCCGTTTTACTTCGTCGCAACAGCTGGAAAAACGCATCGCGGCCGCCGCGGCTCGGTGAGCCAAGTGCCACTTGGTAACCGTAGCGCTCTAGGGCTTTACCGATGGCGTAACCAAAGTGATTCTGTGACGCGATCGTGCTGGCGTTGCTGTGCGCAAAGTACTTGCACAGCGGCAGTAGCTCGTCGTGAAATACCGCGATTACGCACGGCGTTTCAATGCTGGGTTTATTGCGAAAGCGCACGCTGCGCGTCAGCAAAAATAAACCGTGCATAAAGCCGATTAAAATACCGCGTGCTGCTTTCTGCCCAGGGCCAATAACCTTGGGCTTGCGTTGTCGTTTTGCCACGGAGTCGCCTTAGGCCAGTGCTTTCTCGCCTGAATCGACGCTTTGGAATATGAGGGTGTTAATGGTCATGGGGCCAACACCGCCCGGTACCGGAGTAATGGCACTTGCGCGCTCGTGCAGCGGGGCGAGTTCAATATCGCCAACGCCGCCTGGGTGGTAACCGGCATCGACGACAACGGCGCCATCTTTCACCCACTCAGCTTTAATAAACTCCGGTTTGCCCACGGCGCCGACGAGAATATCGGCTTGCTTGATCAGTGCGGGCAAATTTTGCGTTCGGGAGTGGCAAATGGTGACTGTGGCATTGGCTTCCAGCAACATCATTGCCATGGGCTTGCCAAGAATCGCGCTGCGGCCAACGACAACAGCGTGCTTGCCTTCGATATCAATCTTATAGTGCTCCAACAGGCGCATGATGCCTTTGGGGGTGGCGCAGCCGTAGGCGTCTTCGCCCATGGCCATGCGGCCGAAGCCCAGGCAGGTGACGCCGTCGACATCTTTATGCAAGGCGATGGCGTCAAAACAGGCGCGCTCATCAATTTGGGCGGGCACAGGGTGTTGAAGCAGGATGCCGTGCACATTGCTGTCGTTATTGAGTTCGTCGATCTTTGCCAGCAACTGCTCGGTGGTCGTGGAGGAGGGCAGCTCAACGGCCATAGAGTCCATGCCCACGCGTCTGCAGGCGTTGCCTTTCATCTTTACGTACGTCGCAGAGGCGGGGTCGTCGCCAACCAAAATCGTCGCCAGAATGGGGGTTTTGCCACCGGACTTTTCTTTGAGTGCTGCCACTCGAGTTGAAAGCTGTTGTTCCCAGCTTGCCGCCAGTGCCTTGCCGTCCAGAATTTGTGCCGCCATCCCGGTTGTCTCCGAAAAAGATGATTGAAAATAAGCTGTTATTGTCGCACGCCGAAAATGCACTGGCCAATAAAGTCGTAAGTTTTTTTTCTAAAATTGTTGACGCCTCAGAGGTGTCTGCGTATCATGCGCAGCTCCTGTAAGGGGGCATGAGTTACACATGTTTCGGGGTATAGCGCAGTCTGGTAGCGCGCCTGCTTTGGGAGCAGGATGTCGGGAGTTCGAATCTCTCTACCCCGACCATTTCGTCAACTCTTGACGCTTTTTGCGCCCGTAGCTCAGCTGGATAGAGCAACGGCCTTCTAAGCCGTCGGTCACAGGTTCGAATCCTGTCGGGCGTGCCATTACAGGTCAAGTCATACGTTATGGTGGCCGTAGCTCAGTTGGTAGAGTCCAGGATTGTGATTCCTGTTGTCGCGGGTTCGAGCCCCGTCGGCCACCCCATCTTATTGTCTTAATTTTCTCCTCGAATTATTTGCCGCACAGCATCGCGACGGTCGTCGTGTCTTCGTGCGTTATGTTTTTATGCTTTGTGTATAGCGTTTGGGTGGGCATCCCGACGGCGTTCCAGCGGCCTGTGTTTGCGCGCTGCTAATAACGCCGCCTCGCGGGGCAGTCTAGCGCAGGCAGTTCAGGTAGGCGGCAATCGCTCGATCCAGGCCGAGTTCAATAGCGTCCACGGTGAAGGCGTGTCCGATCGACACTTCCAATAGTTGATCCACGCTGCGCTTGAAGAGCGCTAAGTTGTGCAGGTTAAGGTCGTGGCCTGCATTCAGGCCCAAGCCGCTTTCGGCGGCAACGCGGCTGGCGTCGACGAAACGGGCGAGGCAGTCGTCCTGCTGAGGGCTCCCATAGGCTTGGGCATAGGGGCCGGTATACAGCTCGATGCGGTCGGCGCCGAAGGTTTTGGCTAGGCGTATTTGTTCGGCATCGGGGTCCATAAACAGGCTGACACGCACACCCATTGCACGAAGCTCTTCGATAATAGGCGCAATTTTTTCTCCGTCGCGCTTGAGGTCGAAACCGTGGTCGGAGGTTAGCTGGCTATTGTTGTCCGGCACCAGGGTGCACTGAGCGGGGCGAGTCCGGCGAATGATCTCCATGAAGCCGGGGTAGTCGCTCACGCCAGTCCGATCGCTTTTCATGGGAGCGGCCAGCGGGTTGCCTTCAATATTAAACTCCACGTCCAGCACGTCTGCTAAGGCGTAGCAGTCGTCTGCCCGTATGTGGCGCTGGTCGGGGCGAGGGTGGACGGTAATGCCGTGTGCGCCTGCGGCAATACAGCGCTTCGCGTGTTCGATGACACTTGGGTACTCGGTGTCGCGCGAGTTTCTGATTAAGGCAATTTTGTTCAGGTTGATGCTGAGTGCGGTCATCGCGGCCTCTGGCTATTTAGTGGCGGGGCTAGCCTTGCTGATGCTGATTCGCTCCAGAATAATCGGCTCCATGGGCACGTCCTCAAAGTCGCCGACGCGCTGGGTGCGCACATTGCTAATGTCTCTTACGACATGCTGCCCATCGATGACATGGCCGAACACCGCGTAGCCGTCGCGGCCCATGCGTGCGTCGAGCGACAGATTCATTCGCAGGTTAATAAAAAACTGCGAGCGGGCACTATTCGGGTCGTCGGTTCTCGCCATGGCAACCGTCCAGCGCTGATTGCTCAGCCGGCTGGCCTTGGACTCGTTAACAATCGGTTCGCCGTTGGGTTTTTCAACCATATCCGCTGTAAAGCCGCCGCCTTGAACGACAAAGCGGCGAATGACGCGATGAAAAATGGTTCCGTCGTAGAAACCGCTTTTCGCGTAATTCAGGAAATTTTCCACGGTAATGGGCGCGCGGTCTGGCAACAGCTCAATGCGGATATCTCCCTTGCTGGTGTGCAGGGTGACAACGGGCTTATCGCCAGCGTGGGCAGGCGCGATGCTGAGTGAGAGTAAAAGGCATAAAAAAGCGGTTATACGCATCGTCTTAGCCCCATTCTGAACGCCGCTTAGGCATCATGCGTGGGACGATTAGAGCGATCATTACGCCGATAAGCACCGCGAAAGCGCCGTTTAGGAAAAATTCGTTTTCTTTGTTTTCACGCAGGCGAGCGTTATCGGTCTTGAGCACATCGACTTCACTGCTCAGCATCTGGTTGCTCTCAAGCAGGCGACGGTTGTCGCTGTCGAGTTTAATGGCGTTGGCAGAGATGCGTTTGATCGCATCCAGCTCTTCGCTGAGGGCGGTGTTCTCGCGTTCTAGTTGTTCCACAATGGAGGCAGTTTGCTCACTGCTTTGCGTGGTATTTTTGAGTTGCTCGCGGAGGGCTTTGTTTGCCTCACTGAGTTTGCTGAGTTTGGTTTCCGCTTCTTTTAAGCGTGTGCGTGCAACGGGCGCCTCGACAAGGTAGTGGCTGGGCAGCCAGCCTTCGGTACCGCTTGTTGTTTTGACTTTAGAGTAGCCCGTGCTCTCGTTGGTGGTGATGAGTTCAAGCTTAGTGCCACTGGGCAGGCCGCGATGAACGATTCGGTATTTGCTGCCATCCCCAACACGAAGTGGTACATAAACCTTGTCGCTGATATAGCGGGTTTCGGCGAACAGTTGGCCAGACAGGGTGAGCAGGACGGTCACAAGGCCGAGAAGGGTGAGTTTCTTCACTGTTAATTCCACTTTAAAAAATTGCGGTAAGGTATTAATGAATAAGAGTAATGTACATGGTTGCAGACTGCAATTTGGCGCCCTGTTCTAGGACAGTACTTTTTTAAACGGTTTTACACTAACTTTGCTGTACACGCCGGCCGCAATGTAAGGGTCTGCATCGGCCCAGCGCTGAGCATCTTCCAGGCTGGGAAATTCGGCGATCACCAGACTTCCGGTGAAACCCGCGTCTCCCGGGTCGTTGCTGTCAATGGCGGGGTGAGGGCCGGCAACTAAGAGCCTGCCATCGGCTTTTAGTTCCTCTAGGCGCGCGAGGTGGGCAGGGCGCGCGGTCAGGCGCTTTTCTAAGCTGTTGCTGACGTCTTCACTCAGAATGGCGTAAAACATAATTAGTTTTGATCCTGGTGTAATCTAAAAATCTGTTCGAGCTCCAGTGCTGTGAGGCTCTTAACTCTATTCATTAGGTAGAACAGGGCGCCCATCATCACGATTGTGCAGGGCAGTGCGATGACGGGGAAGCTGAGTCCGGTCATTTTTCCCAGCTCGGCGCTGTACTCAGGGGTGCCGGGAGGACTGACCAAAATAAACTTGGCGAGCAAGTAATTCAGGGTCGAGGACAGAAAAAAAGAGAAAGCCAGTAAGTAGGTTGCTCGGCGAAGGGCTACGTTGAAGGCGTTGTGGGCATTGTGCTCATTAAGCGCCTTCTCGATACGCGCGGTGTCGACAACCTCATCGTTGAACAACAGCGTTTTGATCAGCGGATAGGGCGTGTATAGTGACAGCAACGTAGCAAGGCCTATCAGGCCCGGGATCGCCGCCTCTTTAATGGCGATATATTGAGGGTCCAGCTCCAACAGGCTGATCCCGCCCGTCAGTAAGATGCTGACAAAACCGAGTATGGAAAAAATGTTGGTGCGGCGGGTTTTAATATAATCCCATGCACCGAAGCTCACGGGAAAAGCCAGTGCGATAATGATGCTCAGGCTTGGCCCCAAGTCTTCTTCGCCGCTGAACTTGGTGAGTATCAGCGTCGGTATCACAATATTGAATAAAAGGTTGGTCACGGCACTGTGCCGTGGCTTGCCCTGATTGTTTGGGGGCATGGTTCGTCCTGTGGTTGGGTTTGTCTGCGCGAATGCGCGGCTCACTATAACCATTTTCCTGCGTTATCACTAGCGCAGGGGGTGAGCGCCACAGAGGTGCTGGAGTATTAAAGCTTGATAATCGATTTACACACCCATAGCACCGCCTCCGATGGCGGTTTGGCCCCCCAGGAGTTGGTGGCCCGCGCGGTTGATCGTGGCGTTGATCTGTTGGCAATTACTGATCACGATACGGTCGATGCTTACCATGCGCTAGAAGACCTTCCCGGCGATCTGCAGCTGGTGTGTGGTGCGGAGTTTTCATGCAACTGGAATGGCGTCAACATTCACGTATTGGGTTTGGGGCTGGACGTATCTGAGCCGCTGCTGTGCGATGCCATCGCGGGGCAGAAAGTGGCGCGGGAGCAGCGCAGCGAGACAATTGCCGCCCGTTTAAGCAAGAAGGGCATCGATATTGACATTGAGGCATTGCGGAGCAGTGTGGCTGACCGCCCGCTCGGTCGACCAGACTTCGCCCGTTATATGGTTGAAAAGGGCTATGTGGGGTCGATGAATGAGGCCTTTGATCGCTTTTTGGGCGCTGGCAAAATTGGCGATGTAAAGGCGATGTGGCCAACGTTGGCGTCTGTGCTGTCATGGATACACGCCGGCGGTGGTGTGGCTGCGATTGCTCACCCAATGCACTACAAAATGACCAATGCAAAGCTGCGTCGCTTGCTCGCAGAGTTTAAAGATCTGGGCGGCGAGGCGCTGGAGGTGTGTAATGGCCGGCCTGCGGATCAAGAGTTACGTTACCTGCGTGAGCTGTGCAGGCACTTTGAATTTGAAGCGTCGGCTGGCAGTGATTTTCACCACTTAAGCCAGTGGTGTGATCTTGGCTGTGATGCCGAGGTAGTGGGAAATTGTCAGCCGGTATGGCAGCGTTGGCTAAGGGCCAGCTGACCGCATTTAAGGATAATTATGAGTCAATTTTTTCAGATCCACCCCGAAAACCCGCAGGCACGGTTAATCAAACAGGCGGCCGATATCGTCCGCGGTGGCGGCGTGATCGCTTACCCCACTGATTCGGCCTATGCGCTGGGCTGCCACCTCGGGGATAAAAGTGCATTGGAGCGTATCCGAACGATTCGTCGTTTGGACGACAAGCACAATTTTACGCTGATGTGCCGCGATCTTTCTGAGCTTGGTAATTATGCCCGGGTTGATAACAGCAGCTTTCGCCTGCTCAAAAACCTTATTCCCGGGCCTTACACCTTCATCTTGCGTGCCACGCCCGAGGTCCCTAAGCGCCTTCACCACCCCAAGCGCAAGAGCGTGGGCCTGCGCGTACCCGACAACCAAATTTGCCTAGACCTATTAGCAGAGCTGAATGAGCCGCTAATGAGCGTGAGCCTGATCCTGCCAGGCGAAGACTTGCCGATGACGGACCCCTATGACATTCGCGATACGCTGGCGAACCACGTCGATTTGGTGATAGACGGCGGTTACTGTGGCATGGAGGCAACGTCTGTGGTCGATCTCGTGGATGACGTGCCAGTAGTGCTTCGCCGCGGCCTTGGCGATGTCAGTCAATTTGAACAAGCGCTGTGACGCTCGAGCAGATAGCCGTATAATCGCCGGCTTAATGAGAATAGGGGGCGCTCGTGCAGCAGGGCAACGGTCAGGATAACGAACAGCCGGTAGCAGAAAATCTGCCCGGTGCGCCCCGCCGTGCACCCATGCAGCGTGCCATGGACATTGTTAGCCTTAAGGCGCTGCGCAGTCGGCCCCAGCAGGGTGAAATGCCGTTTGCGATCGTCCAGGGTAAGCCGCTTACCGAGTTGCCAAAGGATTTGTATATCCCCCCTGAAGCCTTGGAAGTCTTCCTGGAAGCCTTTGAGGGGCCGCTTGACCTTCTGCTTTACCTGATAAAGCGACAGAACATCGATATTTTGGAGATCAACGTTGCTCAGATCACTGAGCAATACATGCAGTACGTCAATATGATGAACGCCATGCAGTTCGAGCTGGCGTCTGAGTATCTGTTGATGGCGGCGATGTTGGCGGAAATTAAATCCCGGATGCTACTGCCGCGCTCCAGCGAAGAGCTGGAAGACGACGAAGACCCCCGCGCGCAGTTAATAAGACGGCTGCAGGAATACGAGCGCTTCAAGCAGGCCGCAGAGAATATCGATCAGCTGCCGCGAGTAGGGCGCGAAACTTACCTTAGCGAGGTGGCACCGCCGCCAATGAAAAAGGTTAAGCAAGAGCCCGATGTTGATCTGAAAGAATTGATGCTGGTGCTCAGTGAAGTCTTGCAGCGCGCAGATCTGTACATTAGCCACCAGGTCGAGCGGGAAAAGCTGTCCACTCGTGAGAGAATGTCGGAAGTATTAGCGAGGCTGAGCGGCGATACCTTTGTGCCTTTTGTCTCACTGTTCAAACCCGAGGAAGGGCGTCTCGGGGTTGTTGTGACCTTTTTGGCTATTATGGAGCTCATTAAGGAGTCTCTGGTTGAAATTGTTCAGTCAGCGCCTTTTGCCCCCATTCACGTTAAAGCTAAGAACACCTGATGATTGATGCGCAGCAGTTACAAAGAATACTCGAAGGAGCGCTGATGGCAGCGGGAAAGCCGCTAACACTCGCTCAGCTGGCTGAACTCTTTGACGAACAACAACGGCCTGCGGCCAATGAAATTCGCGATGCTCTGGCGCAAATAGAGCGGGATTGTGAGGGCCGTGGTTACGAACTCAAAGTGGTGGCCAGTGGTTATCGCTTTCAAGTGCGAGAAGAGTTCGCGCCCTGGGTAGGGCGCTTGTGGGACGAAAAGCCCCAACGCTATTCACGCGCGCTGCTAGAGACCTTAGCGCTGATTGCCTACCGCCAACCGATCACTCGCGGTGACATCGAAGAAATACGGGGCGTTGCGGTCAGCTCTCACATTGTTAAAACACTGCTGGAGAGAGAGTGGGTGCGTGTTGTTGGCCACAAAGATGTGCCGGGCCGACCGGCCATGTACGCGACCACGCGCCAGTTTTTGGACTATTTTAATCTCAGTAATCTCGACGAACTGCCCAGTCTGGCTGAGATTGCCGATTTAGATTCTTTGAACTCAGAACTGCAGTTCGACAAAGATAATCTTGCCGAGGCCAGCGCCGAGTCAAATACTGCCGAAGCTGAAGCTGAAGCTGAAGCTGAAGCTGAAGCCGAAGCCGAAGCCGAAGCCGAAGCCGAAGCCAAACTCGTCGATGAGGACGACACAATGACAGAGATAAAGCACTGATGAGTGCCGAAGACGAAAAGTTACAAAAGGTGCTTGCTCGTGCAGGCTTGGGTTCACGCCGTGAAATGGAGCGCGCGATCAGCGATGGTCGGGTGCAAGTGAATGGCGAGCTCGCGACACTGGGCGATCGCGTTGATAAAGCCGCCCGCATCGTGTTCGATGGGCGTCCGCTCAAATCAGATACGGGTAGTAAGCGGCCGCGTGTGCTGCTGTACAACAAGCCCGAAGGGGAAATTTGTAGCCGCAAAGATCCAGAGGGGCGGCGCTCCGTGTTTGATCGGTTGCCGCGATTATCCGGCGAGCGCTGGATCTGCGTAGGGCGGCTTGATTACAACACCACCGGTTTATTGCTGTTCACCACCGATGGTGATCTCGCCAATAAGCTCATGCACCCCTCGACAACTATCGAGCGAGAGTACCTGTGCCGCGTTATGGGCAATGCCAGTGAGCATAATCTGCAGGCCTTGGTAGATGGCGTGCAGTTGGATGATGGCGTCGCCCGATTCACCGATATCGTAGACGGTGGTGGCGAGGGCATTAACCACTGGTACTACGTGGTCATCATGGAGGGGCGCAATCGCGAAGTGCGGCGTTTATGGGAGTCGCAGGGTTTGCAGGTCAATCGCCTGAAGCGTGTGCGCTATGGCAATGTTTTCATCCCTTCAAAAGTGAAAGTGGGCATGTGGACGGAACTCCCCGAGCGCGAAGTCGATGATGTGTATGTGATGGCGGGATTGACGCCGCCGGAGCAAAGCCCCGCGGAGGTCAAGCCGGGAAGGCGCAGCCGTCGCTAGTTAGCCAGCACAAAAAAGCCCGCTCAAGGCGGGCTTTTATCTAGGACTCAACAGCCAGCACGCTGGCCATTGCTATGGGGCCAGTGACACGGAATTAATGAAACGCTTGCTTTTGGAGTGCGGTGGCGGTGTCGATACCGTCCCAGTGGTCGACGCGGCCTTCGCGCCATCCAGAGATCCATTCCTGCTTGAGTTGTTGCTGAGTGTGAGGGCAGTTTTCTTTGTTTTTTCCGGCGATTCCTGCCTGATAACCACGTTGGTAGGCGCGCTCAGTCATGTCGCGTTTCTGTCTTCTCATAGGGCATAAGCCTCCATTGTTCAACGTGCACTCACTACGCCCAGAGCGGGGCATAGCGAACCAAGGTTGGCGCAGTGTGCGTCAACCGAATTACCATGTAACCAAACTTTCATAAATCTCGCGAAGATCGATTTCGCATAAGGCTAGGGCGTTTTATAGAGTTCATGTATAAAGTCGCTAAGCTATTGAGAAGTAATATGAATTACCTGAATCACAATGTCCCGGGTGGGTGTTTATGAGTCAAATTCAGTCACTAATCCTCAGTTGCCCGAAGGGGCTCGAAGGTTTACTGGGAGATGAAGCCGAACGCCTGGGAGCACAGAAGCGGGGCGAAACGGTCGGGGCGGTGACGGTCGACGCGACGCCCGATGTGATCTACCGGCTATGCCTGTGGTCGCGTCTTGCCAATAGAGTGCTTTTGCCACTGGCCGAGTTCCCCGGCGACAGTGCCCAGCAATTATACGATGGCCTGCATGCCATCGACTGGCCTGCACATATGCGTGAGGGAAGCAGCCTTCTCGTAGACTTTGCCGGGCGCAGCCGCGAGATCCGCAACAGTCACTTCGGCGCACTGCGTTGCAAGGATGCCATCGTTGATCGCTTTATTGAGTCCGGGCAAGAGCGACCAAATATCGCCAAATCGCAACCTGATATTCGTGTCCATGTGCGGTTGCGTAAGGGCAAGATACTCGTTGCTATCGACTTGTCGGGTGATAGCTTGCATCGGCGTGGCTACCGGCAAAGTGGCGCGCTGGCGCCATTGAAAGAAAATCTAGCGGCTGCGTTGTTGCTGCGGGCAGATTGGCCAGGGGTTGCCAGTCGCGGTGGTGGCTTGATTGACCCCATGTGCGGCAGCGGCACCCTGTTGATCGAAGCGGCGATGATGGCAATGAATATTGCGCCTGGACTGCAGCGCAAGCACTGGGGATTTGCAGCTTGGTCTGGGCATCAGCAGGCCTTGTGGCGACAACTTCACGATGAAGCAATGGACTTGCAGCGACAGGCACACCGCCGAAACTGGCCGCAAATTTGGGGCTACGATGCGAACGGTAAAGTCATTGCGCAAGCGCAGGACAATATCCGGCGTGCGGGCCTTGCTCAATTCGTGAAGGTGGCGCGCGGCGAGTTGTCTGAGTTGTCGCCACCCCGTAACGACGCCTTGCCTGGACTGCTGATTTGTAACCCCCCGTATGGCGAGCGCCTTGGCGAAGAAGCGGAGTTGCTGCACTTGTACAGGCGCTTGGGTCAGAGCCTTCGCGAGGACTTTCAAGGTTGGCAGGCGGGGGTATTTACCGGTAACCCGGGCCTCGGGAAGCGAATGGGCATTCGCGCTTGCAAGCAATATCAACTTTTCAACGGCACCATACCGAGCAAGCTGCTGTTGTTTGAGGTTGAACAACGTTATTTCGTAACCGAGCGCAAACCTGATCAGCAACAGGCGGCAATGATGCCAGCGCTGAGTGCCGGAGCGCAAATGTTCGCCAATCGTTTGCGAAAAAACCTAAAGCGCCTGGACAAGTGGCGTCGCCGCAACGAGATAAGCTGCTTTCGTGTTTACGATGCGGATATGCCTGAATATGCCGTGGCCGTGGATTGCTACGGTGACGCCGTGCATGTCAGCGAATATGCCGCGCCGTCATCGGTCAATGACGACGATGCCCGTCGCCGTCTGGGCGAGGTAATGCAGGCTTGTGCTGAGGTGTTTTCACTGCCGGTAGCAGATATTGCGCTAAAGGAACGACGCCGTCAGCGCGGTAAATCTCAGTATGAACGCCAAGCCCCGCAGGGCAAGGTGCTAGAAGTGCGCGAAGGCCAGGCCACAGTACTGGTGAATCTATACGACTACCTCGATACCGGGTTGTTTCTCGATCACCGCCCCGTGCGTTTGGACATTGCCGAGCGAGCGCGTGGTAAGCGGTTTCTGAATCTCTTCTGTTATACCGCCGTTGCCTCAGTGCACGCGGGGCTGGGGGGCGCGCGCCACACAACGTCGGTCGATATGTCGCACACTTACCTGAAATGGGCGCGACAGAACCTGTCACTAAATGGCTTGAGCGAGGCGCGCCACCGCACCGAGCAGGGGGATGCTAGACAGTGGTTGGCAGATTGTGAGGAGGAGTTTGACCTGATTCTTCTCGATCCACCGACCTTCTCTAATTCAAAGAGAATGGACGATGTGCTTGATACCCAGCGTGATCACGCCGAATTGATTGCTCAGGCGATGCGCTGTTTGGCCAAAGATGGCTTGTTGATTTTTTCTACCAATAAGCGCGACTTCATGCTGGATGAGGCGCTGGCTGAGCGTTTTGAGATTGCGGACCGCTGTGCTTGGTCGCTAGACGAGGATTTTAAGCGGCGCAGTAAGCCCATACATTATTGCTGGTACATTACTCACCGCCGGGGCGCGTCTGCCTGACCTTAATTAAAACCGACGACCGAGACGAATGCCGTAGGTGTCTAGCCCGCGGTTGTTGTCGTCGTTGAGGATGCCACCGTTGGAAATATGGTCTAAGTAAAGGCCAACACTGTACAGCGGGTTAATTTGGTAGCCGAGGTTAAATTCGGTGTGAAACAGCACTCGAGAGCCCATTTCACGGCGCTCGGCTGACTTTTTCTCAAGGTCACCATCGTGAACAGCAAGCCCAAAGCCCAGCTCAAAATAGACTGGCGATTCACCGAAGTTCCATTTGGGGTTGAGTCCGCTGTAGAGATAGCTGGTGCCATCGGCTGTGTTAATAACGGCGCCGCCGTGAGCAAATAAGCCGCCCCAATTGTATTGTTTTAAGTGGTGGTAGTACGCCAGCGTGACGTCGGGGCCGTCTTCCGTTTCACTGGCAATGGGGCCTTTATTGTGGGCCAGTACACCAAAACGCCATTCGTGTTCACCGGCTTGGATGAAGGGGCTGACCATTAGGCCAAGAGCCAGTGCTGTAGCTTTTATTGCGGCTTTCATGCGGGGTCCTTTTTGTTGTTTGCGCTGATTAAAGCGTATATCCCTGTAGAAGTGAAAAATATTTCGGTGATGTTTTACGCAGTGCGAATAGGTCGTGAATAAAACGCAGACACAAAAAAGGCGGCTTTCGCCGCCTTCTTGTCACCGCGCTCTATGCTTAGATAACGGTTACGTTCGCTGCTTGAGGGCCTTTTTGACCGCTCTGCACGTCAAACTCAACAGCTTGACCTTCTGCCAGCGTTTTGAAGCCAGAGCCAGAGATGGCGCTGAAGTGAACAAAAACGTCTGGGCCGGAATCCTGCTCAATGAAACCAAAGCCTTTAGTCTCGTTGAACCATTTTACTTTACCAGTGCTTCTGGACATGTCTTAAAACCTCGTTGTCTATAAGTTTGCCTTGTATGGCTTGAGCTGAGATAGGCAGGGTAGTTATGAAACAGAACGAGGTACTAAAAACGACTTCGTGGTGCTTTTACATAAAACCAAGCTGCATCTATAGCCAGCAAGCTCATTATATACACAG